>NZ_JALBGX010000054.1:0-44967 GCF_023006465.1 Rhizobium sp. PRIMUS64
GCCGTGCCCGTCGGATGCGCGGATCGCCCGCGCCTACGGCACCCATTCCGCCCGCCGCGCCCGCCGCCTGCTCGGTTATTTCGAGGAGCAGGGCATCATCGTCGTGCACGCCGATTTTTCCGGCAAGCGTATCGTCGCTATCCCGGATATGGACTGCCAGACGGCGCCGGGCGACGCCAACGCCCCCGACACGGGCGACCAGCCGCTGGCGGCGGAATAGTGGCGCTTTCGGGGTTTGCCGCTGTTGACATTTTCATGACGGCCCTCTAAAGACCGCCGCAAGCACCGGGCAGCAATGTCCGGTGTTTCATTTGACATGTCCCGTGGATCGTTCCTGTTCGCTAACCGGAACATCCTGTCAGATCTCGGCAGAGATCAGAGGAGGGCGTGTTTCCTTCGTGCGGTTTGGCAACAAACCGTCATAAACCTTTGAAAGGAAATACGATGAGCAAGCGCGAATCGTCCAAGTACAAAATTGACCGCCGTATGGGCGAAAACATCTGGGGCCGTCCGAAGTCCCCGGTGAACCGCCGCGAATATGGCCCGGGCCAGCATGGCCAGCGCCGCAAGGGCAAGCTTTCGGATTTCGGTGTGCAGCTGCGCGCCAAGCAGAAGCTCAAGGGTTACTACGGTGACCTGCGCGAGAAGCAGTTCCGCGCGATCTTCGCCGAAGCCGACCGCCGCAAGGGCGACACCTCTGAAAACCTGATCGGCCTGCTGGAATCGCGCCTCGACGCAATCGTCTATCGCGCCAAGTTCGTTCCGACGGTCTTTGCTGCCCGTCAGTTCGTCAACCATGGCCACGTCACCGTCAACGGTGTGCGCGTCAACATCGGTTCCTACCGTTGCAAGGCCGGCGACGTCATCGAAGTTCGCGAAAAGTCGAAGCAGCTGGTGACCGTTCTGGAAGCCGTCAGCCTCGCAGAGCGCGACGTTCCCGACTATATCGAAGTCGATCACAACAAGATGGTCGCAACCTTCGGCCGCGTTCCGACGCTCAGCGACGTTCCGTTCCCGGTCGTCATGGAACCGCACCTGGTCGTCGAATTCTATTCGCGTTAATGCATTCGTCTCGCAGTCGAAACCGATTGCGAGACAACAGCATGCGTCGATATACGGAAAGCCGCTCTTTCGAGCGGCTTTTTTGCGATCTGGAGAGAAGCGATGGCAGATTTGCAGGCGATCCTCGATAGCATCTACGCCGATATCCAGCCGCGGATCGGCGAGGGCAAGGTCGCGGACTATATTCCCGAGCTCGCCAAGGTCGACCCGAAGCAGTTCGGCATGGCGATCGTCACCGTCGACGGCAAAGTCTATCGCGTCGGCGATGCCGACACTGCCTTCTCGATCCAGAGCATATCGAAGGTCTTCATGCTGACGCTGGCGCTCGGCAAGGTCGGCGAGGGGCTGTGGAAGCGGGTCGGGCGCGAACCCTCCGGATCGGCTTTCAACTCGATCGTCCAGCTCGAGCATGAGAGCGGCATCCCCCGCAACCCCTTCATCAATGCCGGCGCGATCGCCGTCAGCGACGTCGTCATGGCCGGCCATGCGCCGCGCGAGGCAATCGGGGAGCTGCTGCGCTTCGTGCGTTATCTGGCCGATGACGAGTCGATCACCATCGATGACAAGGTGGCGCGCTCGGAAACGCAGACGGGATACCGCAATTTCGCGCTTGCCAATTTCATGCGCGCCTACCGCAATCTCGACCATCCCGTCGACCACGTGCTCGGCGTTTATTTCCATCAATGCGCCTTGTCGATGAGCTGCGAGCAGTTGGCCCGCGCCGGGCTGTTCCTGGCGGCGCGCGGGAGCAATCCGAGGACCGGCCATTCGGTGGTTTCGCCGAAGCGGGCGCGGCGTATCAATGCGCTGATGCTGACCTGCGGCCATTACGACGGCTCGGGCGACTTCGCCTATCATGTCGGCCTGCCCGGCAAGAGCGGCGTCGGCGGCGGCATCTTCGCCGTGGCGCCCGGTATTGCCTCGATCGCGGTGTGGTCGCCGGGGCTGAACAAGGTCGGCAATTCGCAGCTCGGCGCCGCGGCGCTGGAAATGCTCGCAGCGCGCACCGGCTGGTCGGTTTTCGGCGATTGATGCTGTGTTGCGAGGTGCGTTTCTGCTAGAGCAAATGTGGAATTTCTGTAGGACGAAGCAATGAATATCGCAGCTAATATCGCCGACGAGTTGGAGAGTGGCGAGGCCGACACCAGCGGCCATGCGCTGTTTGCCGATGCGCCGCGTTCCGTCTCCTTCAACAAGCTGCGCAAGCGGCTGCTGCGGCAGGTGCGCCAGGCCTTCGACGATTTCGACATGCTGAAGGGCCAGAAGCGCTGGCTGGTCGGCCTTTCCGGCGGCAAGGATTCCTACGGGCTGCTGGCGCTGCTGCTCGATCTCAAATGGCGCGGCCTGTTGCCGGTCGAACTCATCGCCTGCAATCTCGACCAGGGCCAGCCGAACTTCCCCAAGCACGTGCTGCCGGATTATCTCACCAAGATCGGCGTTCAGCACCGGATCGAGTATCGGGATACCTATTCGATCGTGAAGGAGAAGGTGCCTGAAGGCGCCACCTATTGCTCGCTCTGTTCGCGGCTGCGCCGCGGCAATCTCTACCGCGTCGCGCGGGAAGAGGGTTGCGATGCGCTTGTGCTTGGCCACCACCGCGAGGACATTCTCGAAACCTTCTTCATGAATTTCTTCCATGGTGGCCGGCTCGCCTCGATGCCGGCGAAACTTCTGAACGACGAGGGCGATCTGATGGTGCTCCGGCCGCTCGCCTATGCCGCTGAGGACGATCTCGCGAAATTCGCCGCCGCCATGCAGTTTCCGATCATCCCCTGCGATCTCTGCGGATCGCAGGACGGGCTGCAACGCAATGCGATGAAGGACATGCTCGCCGATATCGAGCGGCGGATGCCGGGCCGTAAGGAAACAATGCTGCGGGCGCTTTCGCATGTGAACCCGTCGCATCTGCTCGACCCAAAACTCTTCAACTTTTCCACCCTTGGTGTCACCGATCCTTCATGAAGGGCCGGCTATGGAGGCTGGCTATTGAATGAAGGCAGGATTTCGCATGACTATTTCAGACCAGGATATTCTCTTTCTCGGCGACTGCGTCAGGGAGGCTGCGCGCGCCGAGATCATGCCGCGTTTCCGCAATCTCGGCGCTGCCGATGTTTCGGAAAAGACTTCGGCAATTGATCTGGTGACGCAGGCGGACGTGCTTGCCGAACACCGGATCACCGCGGCGCTGAGAGAGCGCTTTCCCGCAGCACTCGTCGTCGGCGAGGAGGCTTATGATGCCGACCGGTCGGTCGTGCCGGCCCTTGCCGATGCGGAGCTCGCCTTCGTCATCGACCCTGTCGACGGGACGTTCAATTTCGCCGCCGGGCTTCCCGTTTTCGGGACGATGCTGGCGGTGACGATCAAGGGCGAGACGGTCGCCGGCATCATTCACGATCCCGTTCTCGGCGATACAGTGACCGCGATCAGGGGCGCAGGCGCCTTTCTGACGCGTCGGGACGGGCAGTCGACAAAGCTGAAGGTCGCTGAGCCGGCTAGCCTGAACCAGATGGTCGGTGGCCTGTCATGGAGCCACATGGACGAACCGGATCGCGCGCGTATCTGCGCCAACATGGCAAAGATCCGGATGACCTTCGCCTTCAACTGCTCGGCCTACGAATACTGGATGGTCGCCTCCGGCAAGATGCATTTCATCGGCCATGCGAAGCTGATGCCCTGGGATCACCTGGCCGGCGTGCTCGCGCATCAGGAGGCCGGTGGCCATACGGCGAAATTCGACGGTACGCCCTATCGCCCCGGCGAGACGACGGGTGGCATCATCTCTGCGCCCGACCGGGAGAGCTGGCAGCTCATCCGGCGCGAGATCGTCGGCATCTGATTCAAGGTTCTCCGGAGAGACCTAAGCGTGAGGATTTGACATGACTTCGACTGTTGACGTGACCGTTCTGGCCGATCTGCTGCGCCGCGCGGCGAAGGCAGAGATCCTGCCACGCTTCCGCCGGCTCGGTCAGGACGATGTGCGCGCCAAGAGCGAGGCGACCGATCTCGTCACCGAGGCCGATGAGCAGGCCGAGCGGATGATCAAGGCGGAAGCTCAGCGGCTCTGGCCGGGCGCGCTGTTCCTTGGCGAAGAATCGGTCGCGGCCGATCCTGATTTGCTCGGCAGCCTCGACCATGCCGATCTTGCGATCGTCGTCGATCCGGTCGACGGCACGTTCAATTTTGCCGCCGGCATCCCGGCCTTCGGCGTCATGGCGTCCGTCATCTCCGGCGGCGAGACGGTTGCCGGTATCATCTACGATCCGATGGGCGACGACTGGGTGATGGCGGAAAAGGGCGGCGGCGCCTGGCTGCGGCGGCCGGAAGGCGGCGCCGAGCGGCTCTCGGTCGCAGCGCCCGTGGGACTGGAGCATATGGTCGGCATGGCCTCGACCGGCTACCTGCCGAAGGAGAAACGCGTCGAAGTGCTCGGCAATCTCGCAAAGGTGCGCTTCCTCACCAATTACCGCTGTGCGGCCCACGAATACCGCACCTTTGCCGGCGGCCATGTGCATTACCTCATGTACAACAAGCTGATGCCCTGGGATCACCTTGCCGGCACGCTGATCTCGCAGGAGGCAGGCGCCTATGCGGCGCGCTTCGACGGCTCGCCCTATCTGCCGCATCATCTCGATGGCGGGTTGCTGATTACCCCCGACAAGGCCTCGTGGGAGGTGCTGCGGCGCGAGGTTTTCACGGTCTGAACAATCGCTCGACCTGCCGCATATTACTCGTAGAGCTTTTCCATGAGAAAGTTTTCCAGGCCTTGCCCACGCTTCTCGACGAATTGCTTCGTTATGACGCGGAATCCTTTGCGCTCAAAAAACGGTCGGGCCGTTCGGCTGGCTTCGGTATAGATTCGGCTAAACCCCAGTTTCAGAGCTTCGCCTTCGACCCTGCTTAACAGGTGGCTTGCTATTCCAAGCCCCTGAAACTCGGGGTGCACAAACATCATGTCCAGGCATCCGTCGCCGGTCAGGTCGGAAAACCCGGCAGGCTGTCCGTCAAATTCTGCGATCCAGGCAGGCCTGCTTGTCCTTCGCTCTGCCCATAGTCCGCGATCTTCCACCTTTGCCCAAGCCTGGATCTGAGCGGGTGAGTAGTCTTTCGACGCGACCTCTCGTATGGCGCTCAGAAAAATTTCAATCGTCGCGTCCACGTCGCCTGGCGCGTAAGGCCTGATCAGAATTCGGTCGTCCATCGAGAGCGCCTTTCGCGCAATGCTGCGCCAATCCGATGGATTGAACCATCGATCAAATCCACTGCAGCGCTCACGCTATAGCATCTCAAGAATATGTTCCCAGGCGAGTCGTCCCAATTTGGCGTCGGCCTCGTCACTTCCACCATGAGCGCGCAGCGATGATCGGGGGGTGGTTTCGCCCGGCAGCAGAATGCGATGGCCCGCATCTTCTCCCAACACAAGCTGGGTGAGTAAGCCCGAAGCTGCGCGCCGCCGAACAAGTGACGCGGCAAATTTGTCTGATGGCCAGAGCGCGTCATCGCATCCTGCTACGAGCAGAATTTCGGCATTCGTTCTCTCCAAAGGGATAGCCGCTGCTTCGATCTCAGACTCGTGCACCTGAAGGCATCTTTCGAACAGGCCTCGATAGGAGACCAGCTCGTCTCTGTATTCTCGCACCCATTCTGGGTCCGACGAAACAAAGGGAAGCGGTGTGCCTCGCAATGTCCACGACGAGCGTTCCGGCCAGCTAATGCCATCAAGCCCTGGACCAATATTTCCCCAGACGACTGACGAAGGGCTCATCGCGACGACCGCGCTGATGCGCGGATCGTATACCGCCGTGAGCAGCGCAGCTTCGGCGCCTTTCGATGTCCCCACCAGGACGATGCGTTTGCAACCGAGTTCGATCAAATAATCAGTAGCAGCGAAGAAGGTTTCCAGCGGCACCTCGCAAATGCCTGGCGCCTGGCCTTCGCCGCCGAACCAGCGAAGCGCGATGACCGTTGCCCCTTGGCTGGCAAACAGCCTGGCACGGGCCACATCCACCCGGCCACTGGAGCCGCCGAGCACCACCACGCCGGTGCCAGTATCTGGTTTGACTTGAAATATCTCGCCCTGCAATGGCGGGGGGAGACGTTGATATCCTGCATCCAAAACCAGGCTCCTTCTTCCAGGGGCATCCAGATTTAGGAACGTGCCGAGTTGCCAACTAATGCAATGCCGCCGGCGATCAATCGCTCCGGCATATTTCCTATTTCAGAAGTGGGCAGCACCCGGATCGAGCTGCGGGCTGTCTCCCGGATGGGTGAAGAGCTTACCGTTCTCAGCCCAGAGGGTGGCTGCGATGGTGACCGCACCGAAGAGGGCGAAGCCGCCGAAGAGCGGCTGCACCGTGCCGTTGAACATCTGGCCAACCAAGCCACCGAGAATGGCGCCGGCCGTCGTCGAGACGAAGCCGGTGATGGCGGTCGCCGTGCCGGCAAGATTGCCCATCGGCTCGAGGCTGATGGCGGTGAAATTGGTGGCGATCACGGCAAACATCATCAGCACGATGGTGAAGATGCCGTAGGCGACGGCGAAATCCGGCTTGCCGGCCAGTGAGAGGAAAAAGCCGGCGGCTGACAGGGCCGTGAAGATCAGCAGGGCGGCGTGCGAGATGCGGCGCATGCCGAATTTGCGCACGAAGAAGCCGTTGGCGAAATTGGCGACGGCGATGCCGCCTGCGGTGGCCGCAAAGGCGATCGGCAGCCAGTCGCCAAGGCCATAGACCTCGCCGAAGACCTGCTGCACCGAGATCACATAGGCGCTGATGACGCCGGTGAACATGGTGAGGCCGATCATGTAACCGCAGGTGATGCGGTTGGTGAGCACGGTCTTGAAGCCCTCCAAGACAGAGCTGACCGACAGCGGCAGCCGCTCTTCCGGTGGCAGCGATTCCTTCAGCCGCAGAAGAGCCCAGACGAACAGGATGGTGGCGATGATACCGAGCAGGATGAAGATCCAATGCCAGTTGGCATAGAGGATGATGAGTTGGCCAACGGAAGGGGCAACGATCGGCACGATCATGAAGACGATCATGACATAGGACATCACGCGGGCCATTTCACGGCCGCCGAAGCAGTCGCGGACGATGGCCATGGTGGTGATGCGCACCGCCGCACCGCCCACGCCCTGAACGAAGCGCATGACCAGCAGCATTTCGAAGCTGCCGGTCGCTGCTGCGGCAAACATTCCGACAACGTAGCAAGCCAAGCCGCCGAGCAGGATGTTGCGGCGGCCGAACGTATCCGAAAGGCTGCCGAAGAAGATCTGCGAGAAGCCGAATCCTAAGAAGAACACGCCGATGATGAGCTGGGCGTCGTTGGTATTGGTGACGCCGAGGGAATGGCCGATATTGGGCAATGCCGGCAGCATGCTGTCGATCGCCATGGCGATGCTGGCGGTCATGATGGCGATGGTGACGATGAATTCGCCAAAGCCCATGCCGATGCGGCGAGAGCCCTGGTTTTCCTGGTGCGGTTTATGCGGCGGCGTCATGTGATTGGAAATCCCGGATGCGGAGGAGGGCGGCCGTTCAGACGGCCGGGTTCTGCGATTGGAAGAGGCGACCCTTTTCGGCGATCAGCACGAAGACGAGCCCGATGATCGACACGGTGAAATAACCGGCGACCATCGGCAGCGCCGTGCCGTCGAAGGCCTGGCCAATGCCGGCGCCGATGATGGCGCCGCCGACCGTGCTCATGAAGCCGAGCACGGAGGAGGCGGTGCCGGCGACGTGGCCAAGCGGCTCCATGGCGAGCGAATTGAAGTTCGAGCCGATCCAACCGAACTGGAACATGGCAAGGCCGAAGAAGGAGATGAACAGAGCGAAGGGCATCGGCTCGGTGCTGGCCATCTGGACGACCAGCCAGATGGTGTTGATGGCGATGAAGCCGATGAGCGAGCCGTGCGACAGGCGGCGCATGCCGAGCTTACCGACGAAGCGCGAATTGAAGAAGGACGACAGCGACATGAAGATCGCCACGCCGGCGAATGCGAAGGGGAAATAGACGCCGAGATCGTATATGCCGACATAGACCTGCTGGGCCGAATTGATGAAGCCGAACAGCGCGCCGAAGATGAAGGTGCTGGCGATGGTGTAACAGAGCGCAACGCGATTGGTCAGAACCAGCTTGAAGGCGCCGAAGATCGAGCGGGCGGTGAAGGGCCTGACATTGGCGGGATGCAGGGTTTCCGGCAGACGGAGATAGGCCCAGACGGTGATACCAGTCGCCATGGTGGCGATGAAAAGGAAGATCAGGTGCCAGTTGCCGAAAAACATGACGATCTGGCCAGTGCCGGGCGCAATGACCGGAACGATCATGAAGACCATCATGATCAGCGACATGACCTCGGCCATCTGCCGGCCGCCATAGATATCGCGAACGATGGACACAGTGATGACGCGGGTTGCGGCTGAGCCGACGCCCTGGATGAAACGCAGCATCAGCAAGCCGGCGAAGGTGGGGACGAAGACGATGCCGATGGCGGAAACGATATAGATGACGAGACCGACCAGAAGCGGCGTGCGGCGGCCGAAGCGATCGGAGAGCGGGCCGTAGAACAGCTGGGCGCAGCCAAAGCCGAGCAGATAGGTGGAGACGACGAACTGCCGGTGATTCTCACTCTCGACGCCGAGGCTCGCGCCGATCTGCTGCAGGGCCGGAAGCATGATGTCGATCGCCAGCGAGTTGACGGCCATCAGGAAGGCTGCGAGCGCGATGAATTCACGCTTGCCCATGGGCAGGCGGCCCGCGGACACGGCTTGTGATGAATCTGTCACAATGAAATTCCCATAAACAGGTCAAGGCGCTGCTGGCCGCAGCGCCTCGAACTCAAGAAACAGATTTGGAAACCGGGCGGACGTCCGGTGACCGGTCAGGCGGCGCCGCGAACGGTGATGCCATTTTCCTGAAGATGCTGCTGCAGCTCACCAGCCTGGAACATTTCCCGGACGATGTCACAGCCGCCGACGAACTCGCCTTTTATGTAAAGCTGCGGGATTGTCGGCCAGTTGGAATATTCCTTGATGCCCTGGCGGATTTCCGAATCGGCGAGCACGTTGACGCTCTTGTAGTCGACACCGATGTAATCAAGAATCTGCACGACCTGACCGGAGAAACCGCACTGCGGAAACTGCGGCGTGCCCTTCATGAAGAGGACGACGTCGTTGGTCTTGATTTCGTTGCCGATGAATTCGTGAATGCCGCTCATGGGATCTAATCCTTTCAACAGGCGGGTTAAAGGCCCACCGTTTCAATCGTTGCCTTTAGATAGCATGCGACGGCAGGAATTCCAGCCGCCCGAACCAAAAAAAGACCAGTTCGCGCAGGCCGTTGCCGGGGTTGTTGCCGTCGCGTTACGGTCGAATGGCGAGATAGGTCTGAATCTGTTCGATTTCGACATCGGTGAAATGGCTGAAATCCCATTGGGAAACCTGTGTCATCACGCCGAGATCCCGGCCGCCGACGCCCTTGCCGGTGCGCAGCAGCGTCTTGAAATCGGCAGCTGAATAGGATTGCGCCAGGGGCTTAAGCGCCGGCGCCAGGAAGGCTTCCGACTGCTTTGCCGTATCGAGATTATGACAGTGGCTGCAATCGGTCCTGAAGGCGTATTCGCCGATATCGGTCGGACGCGTCGCGGCAGGGGAGACGACGGCAGGCACCAGATCGGCCTCGAAGGGGATCTTGTCGAGCGCCAGGCCGATTCGCCCGAGCGGTCCCCATTGCGTCGTTCCGGCCACAGCATCGGGAAGCTGCTTCAAACTGCGCATCCACGCAATGATCGCCGCCATATCGTCATCGGTGATATTGGCGAAGTTGCTTGCCGGCATGATGAAGGCGCCGGTACCGTCCTTCTTGACGCCATGGCGGATGAGGCGCACGAGTTCAGCATCGCTGTACATGGGCACGAAGCGGGTCAGGTTCGGCGCGACGATGCGGCCGATGCCCGGCTCGTCGATGAGCACGTTGCCGGCATCGTGATGACAGCCGCCGCACATCAGCGTGCGGGCACGACGTTCGGCTTCCTCGGCAGGCAGCGTCGTCTTGACGGTGAAATCGGCAACCGCAACGTCATAGGTCCTGGAAAGGCGCATCTCCGACAGGGCGTAGACGCCGGCGACGGCGATGAGACAGATCGCGGCGACGGCCGCGAGAGTGATTTTCAAAATGCGTTTCATCGGTTCAGTCCCCCAGTGTCCCGAAGATGCAGCTTTTGCTCGAAAGATATCAGCTGCGTCGCTGACGGCTGCGGCCAGCGGCGGTGCGGCGCTTGCTGACTTGTTTGCGGGCGGGCTTAGGCTTGGCCGAGGTCGTCTTGCGCGCAACCTTCGTCGTCGCGGCGGGGCGTGTCTTACGCCTCCTGCGCTTCGTCGTGGCGCGGCCGGTGGTTTTTTCAGGATCTCCTTCAGCACGCTGTCGACGACGCCTGATATCAATTCTTTGACTAGGTCGGCCACAAAACCCCTCCGTTCGTGATGGAAACGACATGGATGCTATTGAATTCCGGAAGAGTTCGGTTAGCAAGACGGCTTCGAGACCATAGCTGCTTTTTTGCCCCTATCAGCGGCGCAGCAGCCGGATCGCAGCAACATGCCGGCCATTTGCCCGGCCGGAAGAGTGGAATGAAACTGATCGAGAAGCGGGTCGTCCTGCATTTCACGGGCTTCGAGCCGCTCGACGGCGTTGCCCACAGGGCGCGCTACGAGCGTTCGGCCAGGCAGAGTGCCGCCGTCTGGGGCTATTCGCTTGAAACGGGTGCGCCGGAGGCGGGAAGTGATCCCCTCAGTTTCGTGGTCACGACGGGCGAACGGGCAGCCAAAGCGGCGCCCGCGGCAGCGCCGGTGGCAGCCGACAAGGCGGCGATCGGGGAAGGGACCGGTTCCCACGGCTGGCAGACGAAGAGCCGGATCCACATGGTCGATCATGATACGCTGGTTAGCAGGCTGCGCGGCGGCAACACGCTGAGCCAGATCATGGCAGGCTTCCGGAGCTGCGCCGAGATCATGCTCGAAGGCGGCATGCGCGGATATTTCCGCCACGCCTGGCGCTTCGGCCTGTTCTTCCTCTTCCCGTTCCTGCTGACGGCGCTGGCGATCGCACTGACGGCGCAGATTGCCATCCTGCCCTATGGTCTCGGCTTTTCGCCGTGGCACATGCTCTGGAGCGGACCGCTGGCGCTTTGTTTCTTCATCTTCGCCTTCCTGCCGTTTTCCGAACGCTTCCATACGCTGCATCTGTTCGCCGATTGGGCAATGGCCGTGGCGCTCGGCCGCATGGACCGGACAGATTTCAACGACTGGCTGGAAGGCCGGGCCACTGCCGTGCGCAAGGCGCTTGACGAAGAGGCGGACGAATATGTGATCTCCTCGCACAGCATGGGATCGAGCGTCGCCGCCCATGTCATCGGCATATTGCTGGAAAGGGAGCCGGAGATCTTCAAGGGCAAGCGTGTGGTGTTTGCCACACTCGGCAGCGCCATCCTGCAATGTGCGCTCATGTCATCGGCAACACTGCTTCGCGCCCGCGTCGGGCTGATCGCCCGCTGTCCCGACATTTCCTGGCTCGATGTGCAGTGCCTGACGGATTCGATCAATTTCTACAAGGTACCGGTCGTTGCCGTCTCCGGCCATAGGGATGCGCCTCAGGCGAAAATGATCCTGATCCGCGTCAAGCAGATGCTGACGCGCGAGCACTACCGCAAGATCCGTAAGGACCAGCTACGCGTCCACCGGCAATATGTGCTTGGGCCTGATCTGCAGGCACCCTTCGACTTCACGCTGCTGACATCTGGGCCGATGCCGGCCTCGGTCTTTGCCAATCCCGACGAAAAGAGAATGCCCGGCTGAGGGCCGGGCATCGTCATCGGGATCGCGTCGGGCTCTATTCCGGCGCGGAGGTCTGCAACGCCAGCGCGTGCAGTATGCCGCCCATATTGCCCTTCAGCGCCTCGTAGACCATCTGGTGCTGCTGCACGCGGCTCTTGCCGCGGAAGGCTTCGGCGACGACTTCGGCGGCGTAGTGATCGCCGTCGCCCGCCAGATCGCGAATCGTCACCTTGGCACCGGGAATCCCAGCCTTGATCATGTCTTCGATATCGCCGGGTTTCATGGCCATGATCGTTACTCCTTGCGCATCATTCCGCAGCAAGTTCGCCGCGGCCTTCCATGAAATCAGGGAACCACGATTCATGGGCATCGCGCAATTGCTGAATCGGCAGCGAGATGAGATCGCCGACGATGAGCGCCGTTCCCCCGACCGTGCCGAGACGGCGGAAGGGAACGCCGCCACCTTCTGCATTGACGCAGACGAAATCGGCGACATCGGCAGGCAACGTCAGGACGTAGCGCGCCTGATCCTCGCCGAAGAGCAGCGCATGCGGCGCACCCTTGCCTTCGCTCAGATCAATCGTCAGGCCTTTGCCCGAGGCCATTGCCATTTCGGCGAGCGCCACGGCAAGGCCGCCCGAGGAGATGTCGTGGCAGGCGGTCGCCTGACCGTTGCGGATCACGGAGCGAACGAAATCGCCGTTGCGGCGCTCGGCAAACAGATCCACCTCCGGCGCCGGACCCTCGCGGCTGGAAAGCACATCGCGGAGATAGACGGACTGGCCGAGATGGCTGCCGTCGACGCCAATCATGATGACCTTATCGCCATCGTTGGCAGCGCCGATGCGGGCCATTTTGCGCCAATCCGGCAGCAGGCCGACGCCTGCGATCGTCGGGGTCGGCAGGATGGCGACGCCGTTGGTCTCGTTGTAGAGCGAGACGTTGCCGGAGACGATCGGGAAGTCGAGCGCGCGGCAGGCCTCGCCGATGCCCTTCACCGCCTGAACGAACTGGCCCATGATCTCGGGCTTTTCGGGATTGCCGAAATTGAGATTGTCGGTGGCGGCGAGCGGTTCGGCGCCTGTCGCTGTGATGTTGCGCCAGCATTCGGCGACCGCCTGCTTGCCGCCTTCGAACGGGTCTGCCTCGACATAACGCGGGGTGACGTCGGAAGAGAAGGCGAGCGCCTTGGAGGGATGGCCGTCGACGCGCACGACGCCGGCATCGCCGCCCGGAAGCTGCAGCGAATTGCCCTGGATCAGCGTATCGTATTGCTCATAGACCCAGCGGCGGCTCGACTGGTTGGCGGAACCGACGAGCTGAAGCAGCGCCTGGCCATAATCCTCGGGTGCGGCGACGAGATTTGCCGGCAGGGGGCCATGCTTGCCGGATTCGCGCCAGGGGCGGTCATATTCCGGCGCCTGGTCGCCGAGATCCTTGATCGGCAGGTTGGCGACTTCCTCGCCCCGATGCATGACGCGGAAGCGCAGATCGTCGGTCGTCTTGCCGACGATGGCGAAATCGAGGCCCCACTTGACGAAGATCGCCTTGGCTTCCTCTTCCTTTTCCGGCTGCAGCACCATGAGCATGCGCTCCTGGCTTTCCGACAGCATCATTTCGTAGGCCGTCATTCTCTCTTCGCGCACCGGCACCTTGTCGAGCTCGAGCAGGATGCCGAGATCGCCCTTGGCGCCCATTTCGACGGCCGAGCAGGTGAGGCCGGCTGCACCCATGTCCTGGATGGCAATGACGGCGCCGGTCTTCATCAGCTCGAGGCAGGCTTCCAGCAGGCACTTCTCGGTGAAGGGGTCGCCGACCTGAACGGTCGGGCGCTTCTCCTCGATCGATTCGTCGAATTCGGCCGATGCCATCGTCGCGCCACCGACGCCGTCGCGGCCGGTCTTGGCGCCGAGATAGACGACTGGAAGACCGACGCCCTTGGCTTCGGACAGGAAGATGGCGTTGGACTTCGCAATACCGGCAGCAAAGGCGTTGACGAGGATGTTGCCGTTGTAGCGGGCGTCGAATTCGACTTCGCCGCCGACCGTCGGCACGCCGAAGGAATTACCGTAGCCGCCGACGCCGGAGACGACGCCGGAGACGAGATGGCGGGTCTTCGGATGATCCGGCTCGCCGAAGCGCAGGGCGTTCATCGCGGCAATCGGGCGCGCACCCATGGTGAAGACGTCGCGCAGGATGCCGCCGACGCCGGTCGCAGCACCTTGATAAGGCTCGATATAGGAGGGGTGGTTGTGGCTCTCCATCTTGAAGACGACGCAATCGCCATCATCGATGTCGACCACGCCGGCATTTTCACCCGGGCCCTGGATGACGCGCGGCCCCTTGGTCGGCAGCGTGCGCAACCATTTCTTCGAGGATTTGTAGGAGCAGTGCTCGTTCCACATGGCCGAGAAGATGCCGAGCTCGGTGAAGGTCGGTTCGCGGCCGATCAGATCCAGAATACGCTGGTATTCGTCGGGCTTCAGGCCATGACCCGCGATGAGTTCCGGCGTGATCGGGATGGTGTTTGGAATGGTCATGAGCTCTCGAAAGTCCCTGCCGTTGCGCGTTTTCCGCTCTTTAGCCTATGTAGGGACGGCGCGCGACAGGAAAATGCCCGCCGTCAACAGCGGGCAGGCAACTTCTTCCTGACGATGAAAAGTGGTCGCTGCTAGAATTTGTAGCCGATCTGCAGACCGGCGCGCGTCATGCCGTCGTTCGGCCCATCGCAGAGATTGGCATGCGAGGAGTGGGCGATCTGGGCCATGACGTTCCAGTGGGCGTTGAAACGATAGCCGGCACCCAGATATTCGTGGAAGAGGACGCGACAGCCGAGTTCCGGGCCGTCACCATCGCCCTCGAGATCGCCGGTATGAATGACGCCGCCGAAGCCGGCTTCGGCAAAAAGCTTCTCGTTGAAATCGACGGTCCAGGAGAAGCCGGTGAAGAACTGGCTGGCCTCGCCTGACGTGCCGATCGAGGTGCCGAGATGCACACGAGGTGCCATACCCAAAAAACGCAACGCGATCTTTCCGAAGTCGACCTCATTTGCTGTCCTTTGATTCGCGTCAGACGGGAACAACAAGGAGGTAGTATGGAGGTTTAGTCGGTGAAGCGCTCCGAATAGCCTCCGGATTTTTCCGAATTATGACGTGCATTTGCAACACGTCATATTTCGCCGTCATAGGCGGAGCCGCCATTTTCCAGCAGCCGGCGCAGGATCATCAAGCCCGAGATCAGTTCCTGCCCCGTCTTCGGCGAGGAAAAACCGATGCGAACGCGATGATAGGGTCTCTCTCCGCGCGCCGACTTGAACTCGTCCTCATCGTCGACGAGCACGCCGTCGCGGAAGGCGGCATTTTTGAATGTGCCGGACATCCAGGGCTCCGGCAGTTTCAGCCAGAGGAAGGGCGCGTGTACGTGCGATTCGAAATCGAAGCCCTGCAGCTGCTCGCGGGCGAGACGGACGCGCCGTGAAAGTTCCTCAACACTTGCCTTGCGGATCTCGTGCGCCATGCCGCTTTCGACGAGGCGCGCGCAAGTCTCGGCCAGGATGAAGGGCAGGCCGCCAGTAATCATCCTATGCGTCACCTTGATGCGCTGGGCAAAATGCGGCGGGCAGGCGACCCAGCCGCCGCGCACGCCGGCGGCGACCGATTTCGACAGGCCGTTGACGAGGAAGGTGCGATCGGGCGCAATCGAGGCGAGCAGCGGCGTATCGTCGTCGGCCATGCCGCCGTAGAGGTCGTCCTCGATCAGCCAGACACTGTGTTTCCTGGCGATTGCGGCGATATCAGCGCGCCGCTCATAGGGCATAATCGCCAGCGTCGGATTGTGGACGGTCGGCATCAGGAAGGCGATCTTCGGATGCTGCTGCTGGCAGAGCCGCTCGAAATCCTCGGGGATCACGCCGAGCTCATCGGAATCGACCGTCAGTGTGCGGCGGCCGAGCAGGCGGGCGCTGCGGCTGACCTGCGTGTAGGTGAGATCTTCGAAGACGATCTTGTCGCCCGGCGCAGAAACGGCGGCGATAACTGATATCGCCGCCGCATGGGCGCCGAGCGTCGGCACGATGTTTTCGACCTCCGGCGTCCAGCCGCTGCGGGCAAGCCAGAGGCGACCGGCCTCGAACCAGTTGCGCGGGAAACTGCGGGAATAAGAGGAGATTTCAGAAAGATGCTGTTCGCCGATCTCGGCGAGAATGCCTGCTATGATCTTGCCCTGGCCGAGATCGGGCGCGGCTGTCGTGTCGAAGCGGATCTTGTTCGCCGGCGCATCCTGGACGCGGGTACCGCCGAGCGAGACGGTCAGCGGATCGATCTGTTCGCCGGGCGCCGTCTCCGAGCGGTTCAGCACATAGGTGCCGCGCCCCACTTCGCCGGCGACCAGACCCCGCTCATGCACCAGCGCATAGGCGCGGCCGATCGTGCCGATCGTCACGCCGATATCATAGGCGAGGTTGCGCTGCGGCGGCAGTTTGCTGCCAACGGGCAGGGCGCCGCTTGATATGGCGGATTCGATGCTGTCGGCAAGCCGGAGATAGACCGGCCCGGAACCGCGGGAAATATCGGGAAGCCAATTTGTCATGGTGACAATTGTATATATTGGCACATTGTATCGGTCAAGCGTATGAGTCAATTCCAACGGCACGCCGAGAGGATTCCTGGAATGTCTGCCTTACCTGAGATCAAAATGCCGATTGTACCGATTGTCTCTTATGAAGACAGGAGACAGATTGTCCTTCCCGTCGCGCCCGCCGAGGCGACGACGCGTTTGGGCCGAATCTGGGCTGCCATTCTTCTCTGGCATCAGAAGCGGGAAGGCCGGCGCGCTCTGAGGGGCCTGACGGCGACCGAGCTCAAGGATATCGGAGTGTCACAGTCCGAAGCCGCGCGCGAAGTCGGCAAGTCGTTTTTCTGGGACTGATCTTGCTTTCGAGCAGATCATTCTTTCAGGGGCGATTGGGCGATCAGCTGCAGGCCTTGTTGCCTGCCGACCAGCGATTGACGTCGGTGGTGATGCGGCCAGCGACCGGCTCCTGCATCATCGGACCGAAGGCCTGCAGGCGCGACGGGCTTCCCTCGGCCTGAACGACGAGCAGCGGCCGGCTTTCCGGGCTGCCCTTGTGGACAAGCAGGATGCGTGGACGGCCGGAGAAGGAGTTGAGCTCCGGCGCCAGCTTGTAGGCTGCAAAGGCCGGATCGCCCGATTTGAACCAGCAGGCATTGGCGCCGAGCGCCACGCGTTCCATCGTCGGCAGTGCGGCGCGGTTCGGGCCTGTCGTCGGCGCCGGCGTCTGGCAGGCTGTCACCATGGCTGCGAGAGCGGTCAACAGGGCGGCGTTTGCGAGGCGAGGGCGCATTAATCTTGCTCCAGATCCGGACGGAAGGATTTTCGGGTGCATGCCGTTGCCCAAGACCGCTGTGCGGTTTTTGGGCGACGTGCAGGGCTCAGGCGGCGATGACGTCGAGCGCCGAGGCAAAGAGGCCGCGGCCGTCGGAACCGCCATGGGCGGCCTCGATCAGGTTCTCGGGATGCGGCATCATGCCGAGCACGTTGCCCTTTTCATTCATCACGGCGGCGATATCGTTGATCGAGCCGTTCGGGTTGGTGCCCTCGGCATAACGGAACACCACCTGGCCATTGCCTTCGATCGCAGCCAGCGTCGCTTCGTCAGCGAAATAATTGCCGTCATGATGGGCGACCGGGCAACGAATAACCTGACCCTGCGCATAGGCGCGGGTGAAATCCGTCTCGGCATTGACGACTTCCAGCTTGATCTCGCGGCAGACGAATTTCAGCGAGGAATTGCGCATCAGCGCGCCGGGCAGCAGGCCGGCCTCGACGAGGATCTGGAAGCCATTGCAGACGCCGAGCACCTTCACACCCTTCGCAGCCTTGTCGATGATTGCCTGCATGACCGGCATGCGGGCGGCGATCGCACCGCAGCGCAGATAATCGCCATAGGAAAAGCCGCCGGGAATGACGATCAGATCGACATCGGGGATCTCGGTTTCCGTCTGCCAGATCGTCACCGGTGGCTGGCCGGAGATCTTGGTCAAGGCGGCGATCATGTCGCGGTCGCGGTTGAGGCCCGGAAGTTGAACGACGGCTGATTTCATGGGGTCCCTGCGTTTCGCGAAAGATATTGAACTGGAACGCTTTCGGCGAGCCATACTCCATTGTCGGAGACAAAGAAAGAATGACCCTCTGAAAACATGCGGGCCGCGTCTACGCATAGGATGAGATGTTCACCCTTGCGGCGCATTGCGACGATTTTCGCCGTTTCGACATCTGCTGACAGATGAACGTGGTGCCGTTGCATCTTCTTCAAGCCTTCGCGCTCGATCGACTGCCAGTTCGTCAGAGACGTGCCGTGAAAAAGAGCGGCAGGCGGCTCGACCTGGTTCAATGCGAGATCGACGTCGACACTATGACCTTGGTTCGCGCGAATTCTATGATCGGTGAGCGAGAAGCGCTTCTTTGGATTGTTTTCGACAATCTCGATGATCTCGGCGCGGGAAACGTCGTATTTCGACGACAACGCTTTTTCGAGTTCGTCGAACGACACCCAACCCTCACTATCAAGCGTCAAGCCCGCAGATTCCGGCGCATGACGCAAAACATAGCTCATATATTTCGAGACTTCCGTCTCCAGCTTTGCTTTCATCATGACGCCAAATCCTCAAAGTCCGCCAGACGACGGGTCTGTGATCATCAGTCGATCGCGATTGCGTAGTTCTCGATCACCGTGTTGGCGAGCAGTTTTTCGCACATGGCCTTGAGGTCGGCCTCGGCCTTGCCCTTGTCGGCGCCTTCCAGCTCCAGGTCGAAGACCTTGCCCTGTCTTATATGGCCGACGCCCGAGAAGCCGAGGGCGCCAAGCGCACCCTCGATAGCCTTGCCCTGCGGATCGAGAACGCCGTTTTTCAGCGTGACGGTGACACGAGCCTTGATCACTTTGTCTTTCCTGCCTTACTTGACGAGAACCGGGCCGGTGCCGCGCACGGGCTCGTTTTCATTGATGATGCCGAGACGGCGTGCAACTTCGGAATAGGCTTCGAGCAACCCGCCGAGGTCACGGCGGAAGCGGTCCTTGTCCATCTTCTCGTGGGTTTCGATATCCCAGAGCCGGCAGCTGTCCGGCGAGATTTCGTCGGCAAGGATGATGCGCATCATATCGCCTTCGAAGAGGCGGCCGCATTCGATCTTGAAATCGACGAGCTGGATTCCGACACCGAGGAAGAGGCCGGTCATGAAGTCGTTGACGCGGATGGCAAGCGCCATGATGTCATCGAGTTCGGCGGGATTTGCCCAGCCGAAGGCAGTGATGTGCTCTTCGGAGACCATCGGATCGTCGAGCGCGTCGGACTTGTAATAGAATTCGATGATCGAGCGCGGCAGCACGACGCCCTCGTCGATGCCGAGGCGCTTGGCGAGAGAACCGGCCGCGACATTGCGCACGACGATCTCAAGCGGGATCATCTCTACTTCCTTGATCAACTGCTCGCGCATGTTGAGCCGGCGGATGAAATGAGTGGGGATGCCGATCTTGTTCAGATGGCTGAAGATATACTCGGAAATGCGGTTGTTGAGGACGCCCTTGCCATCGATGACTTCGTGTTTCTTCTTGTTGAAGGCAGTGGCATCGTCCTTGAAGAACTGGATCAAAGTGCCCGGTTCCGGGCCTTCATACAGAATCTTTGCCTTGCCCTCGTAAATACGGCGGCGACGGTTCATCGTGGTCATTCTCTGTTGTTGGCGCTCTTGGGATAGCGCGAGTGGATCGATCTCGTGGCGTCCCCTTAAAGGAAAAGAGAGGGTTTCACAATCCGCCTGTCGCTCCTTCCCTGGTTTCCGGATTTCGCGGCCCTGGTTTCCAATTTTACGGAATACCGCAAAGAGAATCGAATGAATTCGCAAGACAAGTGTAGCGCCTTTTCCTCTATGGTGGAATGAAGGCAAAATGGCGGGCCGCTTATGCAGGTTTTTATTTGGCGGCTCTGCTTCGCAGCGCGCGACGAAGTTGCGTCTGCAAGGCGCGAGCGGCGATTTGCCCGTGGCGCCAGCTTCCGGCGCGGATGAAGGAGGGGATCTGCATGGCCGGCATCGGCCGGGCGAGCGCGTAGCCCTGCAGTGTGTCACAGTCGAGTTCTTCGAGAATGCGGATATGATCCACCGTCTCGACGCCCTCGGCGATGACGAGGATGTTCAGCGAGCGGCCGATATCGATGATCGAGCCGACCAGTTTGCGCTGCTCGGACGATTGCGGCAGCATGCGGATCAGTTCGCGGTCGATCTTCAGCGTCTTCGGGCTCAGGCGCAGCAGGCTGACGATCGAGGCATGGCCGGTGCCGAAATCGTCGATCTGGATGTCGATGCCGAGCTTGCGCAACTTTTTCAGGTTGGCGGCCACCGCCTCGTCGCAATCGTCGAGCGAGATCGATTCCAGCAGCTCGAAGGAGATGGTCCAGGGCTCGATCTTCAGGGCGCGAAGCTTCTTGCCGAGATCGGGGTCGGCGAGCCGCCTGGCGGAGACGTTGACCGATATCTTCGGGATCGGCAGCCCGTCCTTGATCCAGACGCTGCGGTCGGCCAGCGCTCGCTCCAGGATCAGGGCGTCGATGGTCGAGACGACGTCGAGATCCGCGGCGATATCGAGGAAGCGGTCGGGCGTCAGCAGCCCGTGCACCGGGTGCTGCCAGCGGGCAAGCGTTTCAATGCCTGCGACATCGAGCGTGCGGGCATCGAACTGCAGCTGATAGAAGGGCACGAATTCATTGCGCTCGAGGCCGATCAGGATCTCGTCGGCGAGGTGCTTGGCGGAGATGATGTCGCGGCGGGCAGAGGCCGAGAAGAATTCGAAGCGGTTGCGGCCCAGGCCCTTGGCCCGATAAAGCGCGATATCGGCGTCGAGCAGCATCTGCTTGGCGTCGAGCGTCGATCCGCTATCGATGGCGATGCCGATGCTGGCGCCGAAACGGCAATCGTGACCCTCATATCTGACGGGTTTGCGCAATTCGCGGATAACACGTTCGGCAAGGCCGGCGATCTTCTTCGACGCGGGATCGACGGCGCAGAGGATGACGAATTCATCGCCGCCAATGCGGGCGACGAAATCGGTGGCGCGGACGGAATTTCTCAGCACGCTTGCGGCATGCTGGAGCATGGCGTCGCCAGCCCGGTGGCCAAGCGTGTCGTTGATCTGCTTGAAGCGGTCGAGATCGATATGCAGGATCGCCAGCGCCAGGCCCTTTGCCCGGCATTCGGCCGAACGCTCGCCCAGCATCTTGTCGAGATAGCGGCGGTTCGGCAGGCCGGTGAGATAATCGTGCAGCGCCAGGTGCTCGATGCTCTCCTTGGCGGCTTCGAGCTCGCGGTTGCGCGCCTCGGCCAGATCCTTGGCGCGCTGCAGCTCGTTGCGGAGCGCGACTTCCTCGGTGACGTCCCAGTTGGCGCCGATAAGCTTGCGGTGGCCGTTGCCGTCGATGAAGAAGGCCGAGCGGGCACGGATGACGCGTTCGACGCCGTCGCCGCGAATGATGCGGTATTCCTGCTGGAAATCACTGCCGCTTTCGACGCTACGGTCGGACAAGCCAAGCACGCGCTCGCGGTCGTCGGGATGCAGGCTTTTCGCCCAGGCGTCGCTGCCGATCTGCCGCGAGGCGCCCTGCAGGCCGTAAATGGCAATGAGGCGCTCGTCCCATTCGACGACATCATGCTCGATATCCGCCTCGAAGACGCCGATGCGGGAAATCTCCAGCGCCAGATCGAGCCGGCGCGACAAACGCGACAGCGTCTCCTCGGCCTGCTTGCGGGCGGTGATATCCGTATCCGTGCCGACGATGCGCGTCGGCACGCCACTCTCGTCCCATTCCACGCAGGCGCCGCGACACTCGATCCAGACCCAGTGGCCATCCTTATGGCGCTCGCGATACTCGAAGATCTGGTAATTGGGATCGCCGGCATTCTGCCGGTCGATCGCATGGACGACGAAATCGCGATCATCGGGATGGACCAGTTGCAGCCAGGCATCGTAATCGCCGGCGGCTTCCTCGTCGGGCGCCATGCCGCGGATAGTTTTCCACGTCTGCGAGTAATATTTTCGGTCGAGACGGTAGTTGTGATCCCATACGCCAAGGCCCGAGCCGACGAGCGCATGGTTCCAGCGGCTTTCCCGCTCTGCCAGGTCGCAATCGTCGGTCGCCCCATTGCCGATACCTGCCTCAGCCGCTGCGGCATCGCCATGCGGATCACCGGCCTCTGAATGGGCTTTCTTCACGGGCATTCTCGCTTATCTCACCTCGGCGCAGTCTGCGGTCATTCCATTAAGAAAGACTTAGAAAGCACTTGCTCAACAAGCGGGATAGCGCCTTTTCCTCGATCAAGGGGAGAGCCGGCCGAGGAACTGGGCAAAGACCATGGTGCCTTCCGGCCAGGGACCGTGACCGGAATCGGCATTGATATGACCGGACTCGCCGGCATCGACGAGGAAGGAGCCCCAACTGCTGGCAATCTCGTCGGCATGCTCGTAGCTGCCGAACGGATCGTTGCGGCTGGCGACCGTGATCGACGGGAAGGGCAGCGGATCACGCGGATAGGGACCGAAAGTCATCAGGTGCTTTGGGCGGATGTCGGGATTGGCCACATCGGGCGGGGCGACCAAGAAAGCGCCTGCCACGCGGTTGCGGAAATGCGGGATGGCGTGGATCACCGAGGGCACGCCCAGCGAATGGGCGACCAGGACGACCGGACGGGTCGACGCGTTCACCTCCTCGGCGATGCGGGCGATCCAATCCTCGCGAACCGGCTTCGTCCATTCGGCCTGTTCGACGCGCCGCGCCGTGCTGAGCTTTGCCTCCCAGCGGCTTTGCCAGTGGCTCGGGCCGGAATTGGTGTAACCGGGGATGATGAGGATATCTGCGTCTGAGGCTTTCATAGTGTCGCCGATGTGAGAAAGCTGGTCCAAGATGTCAAGAGGGGGTGCCAAGGGAGAGAGCGACACGGGCGTTGAAAGTTGCTATATTGCTCCAGTGCCGGTTGCGGATTTCGTGTCGGCTTGCCCGCCGATGCTGTCCGCCGCCGATCAGGTCTCGGCTGAGGAGGAGAAAACCATGGCGGCATTTCATGTCATGACGGGTGCTAGCGAAAGCTTGGCGCGGCCCGTCGTCAATCGCATCGGTATAGCTGACGTCTTCGACGCGCTGAAGCGCGGATACGAGGATTTCATGGAGAAACCGTCCCACTATGTGTTCCTGTGCCTGATGTATCCGATCGCCGGCGTCTTCCTGACGCTGTGGACCTCGGGCGCCAACCTTTTGCCGATGGTCTTCCCGCTTATGGCGGGTTTTGTGCTGATCGGCCCGATCGCTGCGATTGGCCTCTATGAAATCAGCCGCCGGCGCGAGGCCGGCCTCGACGCGTCCTGGACGCATGCGCTCGATGTGCGCCATTCGCCGGCACTGCCGTCGATTGTGGCGGTCGGGCTGATGCTCTGCGGCCTCTTCGTCGTCTGGCTGGTGACCGCACAGACGCTCTACAGCAATCTGCTCGGCGAGGTCTTTCCGCGCAGCATGGCGGATTTCTTCCGCCAGGTCTTCGGCACGTCAGAGGGCATGCAGCTGATCATCTGGGGCAATCTCATCGGCTTCGTCTTTGCGCTCGTGGTGCTGGCGATGACCGTCATCACCTTTCCGCTGCTGCTCGACCGCGATGTCGGGGCGGTAGCCGCCGTCACGGCGTCAATCCGCGCGACGATTCTCAATCCGGTGCCGGTGCTGCTCTGGGGCCTGATCGTCGCAGCACTCCTCGTCATCGGCACCATCCCGGTCTTTGCCGGGCTTGCGCTGGTTATCCCGATCCTCGGCCATGCGACCTGGCATCTCTATCGCAAGCTGATTGCGCGGGAAACCACAGCGTAACCACAGCCCTTTCAGCAGGGAATCTCGGATCCCTGGGGAACCTCGAACCTGCCTCGGAGTTTGTTTAGCCAGAGCATGATGTCCGTCGACCTCATGCTCTGGAGACTTCGAGGGAGGATCTTTGAGGTGACGATGAAGCATCTGTTTGCCCACTTCGCAACCAAGGTATCGGAATGGGCGGGCAAACCCATCATCTTCATCCTGGCACTGATCGCCGTCGCTATCTGGGCGGCCCTCGGCCCCTTCTTCGATTATTCGGAAACCTGGCAGCTGGTCATCAATACCGGCACGACGATCATCACCTTCCTGATGGTTTTCGTGCTGCAGAACGCCCAGACACGCGACACGCGGGCGATCCAGGCCAAGCTCAATGAAATCATCCTGACCAGCCATGCCGAGAACCGTTTCATCGGTATCGAGAATCTCGACGAGGAAGAGCTGAAACGTCTCGACGAGCTGGTCGCCAAGGCCGCCAAAGGCAGGGGCGAGACGGAGGCTTGCCGGACAGCGGAGACAGTGAAAGCGGCGCCGTTGAAAAAGGCGGAGGCACGCAAGCGTCCTGTGGCTGCCAAAGCACCGAAGCAAAAACAACGGCCGCTTGAGAAAAGCTAGACATAAAAACGGCGCCTGCAAGGGCGCCGCCATATCGTTGATCTCGAACCGCTCACGCGTTGCCAAACACCCGTCGGAAAATCGTGTCGACATGTTTGGTGTGGTAGCCGAGGTCGAATTTTTCGCGGATGTCCTCTTCCGACAGAGCAGCGCGGACTTCGGCGTCGGCAAGCAGTTCTTCCAGGAAGTCCTTGCCCTGTTCCCACACTTTCATGGCGTTGCGCTGGACGAGGCGGTAGGCATCCTCGCGGGAGGTGCCGGCCTGGGTCAGCGCCAGCAGGACGCGCTGCGAATGGACGAGGCCGCGGAATTTGTTGAGGTTCTTCTCCATATTCTC
The DNA here is from genome assembly GCF_023006465.1 of Rhizobium sp. PRIMUS64. Lineage (NCBI taxonomy): Bacteria > Pseudomonadati > Pseudomonadota > Alphaproteobacteria > Hyphomicrobiales > Rhizobiaceae > Rhizobium > Rhizobium sp. PRIMUS64. Next base: position 24,759 of record NZ_JALBGX010000054.1, read on the forward strand.
GGGATAGACCAGCAGCTTTTCGATGACGCCGGCAAGCCGCGACAGGGCGAAATCGAGCGTCACGGTGGCATCTGGGCCAATCATGCGCTCGACCGAGGAATGCGAGATATCGCGCTCGTGCCAGAGGGCGACGTTTTCCATCGCTGGCATTGCGTAAGAGCGGACCATGCGGGCAAGGCCGGTCAGGTTTTCGGTCAGAACCGGATTGCGCTTGTGCGGCATGGCCGAGGAGCCCTTCTGGCCAGGCGAGAAATATTCCTCGGCTTCCAGCACCTCGGTGCGCTGCAGGTGGCGGATCTCGGTCGCTAACCGCTCGATCGATGAGGCAACGACGCCGAGCGTGGCGAAATACATGGCGTGGCGGTCACGCGGGATGACCTGTGTCGAGACCGGCTCGGCCTTCAGGCCAAGCGCTTCGGCGACATGTTCCTCAACGCGCGGATCGATATTGGCGAAGGTGCCGACGGCGCCTGATATGGCGCAGGTCGCGACTTCCTCGCGGGCGGCGACGAGGCGCTGGCGGCAGCGTTCGAATTCGGCATAGGCGAGCGCCAGCTTGACGCCGAAGGTGGTGGGCTCGGCATGGATGCCATGCGATCGGCCGATAGTGACGGTGTCCTTGTGTTCGAAGGCGCGGTTTTTCAGCGCTTCGAGCAGCCGGTCGATATCGGCAATCAGGATGTCGGTGGCGCGCACCAGCTGGACGTTGAAGCAGGTGTCGAGCACGTCGGACGAGGTCATGCCCTGGTGGACGAAGCGCGCATCCGGGCCGACGATCTCGGCGAGATGGGTGAGGAAGGCGATGACGTCATGTTTGGTGACGGCCTCGATCTCATCGATGCGGTCGACGTCGAAGGTGGCGGCGCCGCCTTTCTCCCAGATCGTCTTTGCCGCCGATTTTGGGATGACGCCGAGTTCGGCCAACGCGTCGCAAGCATGCGCCTCGATCTCGAACCAGATGCGGAACTTGGTTTCGGGAGACCAGATGGCGACCATTTCGGGCCGGGAATAACGCGGGATCATGAGCGGCTGCCTTCACTTCAAGAGGTTTGCTTTATCGAGGTTAGCGCCCCTGTAGCAAAGACGGGCGGCAATCTCAACGCATGCGTTTGGCAAGATGATAGCTGCTTGCGACAAGGCAGACGAGGCCAAGCGGCAGAAAGAGGCGCAGGCCGATCACCAGAAACTGGTAGACGGCGCTGGCACCGGTGAAGACGAACTGGAAAGCCCAGACGACGCTGCCGAAGGGCGCATGCCAGCGCGAATAGAACATCCGGTATTCCATGGCGAAGAGGAAGGCGGTCATCAGGATCGTTGCTGCTGTCAGCGTCACGAAAAAAGCGGCAAAACGCGCTTCCGGCGGCCTGCCATAAGCAAAGAAACGGGCGACCGGCAGGGCAAATGGCCAAGCGAACAGACCGCCGGCGAAATAGAGTGCTGCGACCTCGGCAAGGCGGCTCGTCTGCAGGCCGTTGCGCAAGTAAAGGCCGAGCATGGCGGCGGCAAGCATCTGCATGCCCCAAAGCAAAGCGCCGGCGATCAGATCGGGGTAGGGTGGCCGTGCAGCTCTTAGACGATCCATCCTGGGGCGATCCGTCCTCGGGTGATCCGTGCTCAGGGATGAACCGGAACGGCGATCCAGCGGCCGTTCCGTTCGGCATCGAAGGCCAGGACGAGGGCGATATGGACCTGGTTTCCGGTTTCGGGCTGGTAGACCACAGCGCCGCCGATCCGGTATTCGACGGAACATGCGCGCTCGGCCGGAACCGCCATCGCCTGGCGCGCCGCCTGCCGGTTCGGAGCGCCTTCCTTTTCGATCATTTGCAGGCTGAAGCCGATGACCCGCTTGTTGGCCGCAGCGCAATCCTTCGGCGTCGGCACCGGCATCTCGCCGAGCGAGAGCGTATAGGGCGATTTCGGCGGACCGTCGGTCGCAAGCGTCGTGTAGCGGATCGTCTTCGAAGGGGAGCCGAGTTCGGTCGGCGGATTGAATGCGGCGATCAGGCCCGGATTGGTCAGAAGATCGTATTTGTCCATCTGGCTGCGCGCCGCCGTCAGGTTCTGCCGCCGCGCCTTGGAAAGATTGGCGTCCTTATCGGTCAGCTCCGTGTGGAAGGGCGTGCCCTCCAGATATTGGCCGCTGTCGGTATCGACAAAATAAGTGTTGGAGTAGGGGACGCCGCCGCTCTGCTCGATGCCGAATTCCTGGAATCCGAAAACCTTGCCGTCGGCGGAAAAGCCGATCGGCTGGATATTGGCGATGTCGCCGGCAAGTGACAGGCCGGGCAGGCCGGCAAATGCGACGGCAAGCATGCCGCCGATGATCAGACGTTTTTTCATGCTCGTGCCCCTTCGGCTGCCTGACGCAGATCGGCGACAGTGCGGCGATAATCCTCGACCGTATCGCCCTTGAAAATTGCCGAGCCGGCGACGAGAACGTTGCCGCCCGCCCGGGCGATATCAGGCGCCGTTTCCACTGTGACGCCGCCGTCTACCTGGAGTTCGATCGGCCGGTCACCAATCAGTGACTTCGCCGCGGCAATCTTTGCCGCCATCGCAGGAATGAACTTCTGTCCACCGAAACCGGGATTGACCGACATGATCAGGATGAGGTCGACATCGTCGAGCACGTTCTCGATGGCGCTGAGCGATGTCGCCGGATTGATCGTCACGCCGACCTTCTTGCCGAGATTGCGGACGGTCTGCAGCGAGCGGTGCAGATGCGGTCCGGCTTCGGCATGGACGGTAATGCGGTCGCAGCCGGCCTTGGCGAAGGCTTCGAGATAGTCGTCGACCGGCGAGATCATCAGGTGGCAGTCGAAGGTGGCTGATGTATAGGAGCGCAGCGACTTGATAACATCGGGGCCGAAGGAGATGTTCGGCACGAAATGCCCGTCCATGACGTCGAGATGGATCCAGTCGGCGCCAGCGGCCGTCACGTCGCGCACCTCCTCGCCAAGCCTGGCGAAATCCGCCGCGAGGATCGAGGGGGCAATGCGAATGGGCAGCGTCATCGAATCTTACTCCGTATGGGCCGCCATTTGACCGCGGCGCCCGAATTCAAGGCTGGCGCGCCGCTCATTGTGTCGGCGCGCCAGGTGGAAAAAAGCCGTTGCCCCGCCATTCGAGCAGGCGGTAGGGGTTTTGCGAAAGCTCATGCGCATCGGTGAAGGCGATGGCGCCGACCGGCGTCTGGAATGTCGTGCCGAGAAGCGTCTCCTGCAGGGGCTTGCCCGCCGCAGCGGCGGCTTGCCCCGCCTGGCCGGCAATGAGTGCCGCGGCCAGCGACGGCAGGACATAACCTTCCGGCTCGATGCCTTTGGCGCGCAGCGCGTCGGCCGCAGCCGTGCCTTCCGGTAGAACGGCGTATTCGGGCAGGGCGACAGCGCGCACGCCTTCATTCAGCGGCAGCGGCTGGTCGGCAGCGCGCATGGCATCGCCGCCGAGGATGGACAGCGGGATATTCTCCGCCTTGGCGTCGCGGGCGATGACGGCGACGTCGTTGCGGTCGCCGCCGATGAAGACCCTGGTGGCACCGGCCCGTTTCAGGCGGCGGACAAGGGCAATCTGCTGCTCCTGTCCTGGCCGGTAGGTATCGGTAAAGACCGGCTTCAGGCCGTTCTGCTCCAGCGCATTGCGCACCGCTTCCGTCAGCTCGCGGCCATGAATGGTGCCGTCCTCGATCAGGGCGATCGGATCGGCGGCCCAGTCCTTCAGGATCGCCTCGATGATCTTTGCCGCCTCGGCACCGTCGGCGGGTGCTGCCCGGAAGAGCGGCCAGCCGTTCTTCAACGCATCCTCCATGAGGATGCGGGAGCGCACCGAGACGGTGATCGCGGGAATGCTGGCGTCCTTCAGCTTCGGCAGCGCGCCTTCCAGCGTTTCGCTGCAGAGAAAGCCGATCGCGACCTGCACCTTGGCATTGACAAGCGCATCGGCGACCGCAGCACCGCTGTTGTCCTCGCAGGTCTCGTTGATGGCGACGAGGGTATTTTCTGACTGCTGAATCTCGAAGCCGGCACCGGCGGTAATCTGGGCGCCGAGCAGGGCGAGCGGGCCGTTCTGGGGGGCGACGACGCCGATTGTCACGCCGGCCGCATGGCCTTGCGCCGCCGCTCCCAGCAGCGCCAGACAGGCTGCTATGCCACGCAGGTTGATCATGAAAGGCGGAGATCCCTAGCCATCGTCCATGCCCTTTTATCCGCAAGGCCGCGATCGTCAAAGAAAAACAAGCGCAACACAGCGCTTTTCACCGGTCCTATTGTAGAAAAGGTAACCGATGCTCGCCATATTGGCGCGATAGCAAGTCGAACTACAGCGCCACGCGTCTTTTCAGGCGCGCAAACGACGCTGTAGCACTTTGAATGGCTGCATAATTTTGTCCTTAAATCGATTCCGATTTAAGGATTTATGCAGTAGGCAGAATAAGCGCGTACGGGAGAAGCAGGTGTTGAACAGGCAGCATATCGACCCTGGCCTTTATCGCGATGCCATGAGCCGTTATGCCGGCCATGTACAGCTCGTGACGACGGCGATGGGCGAGCTGCGCCGCGGCGTCACCATCACGGCCGCCTGCTCGGTTTCGGACAATCCGGCCTCGGTGCTGGTCTGCCTCAACAACACCAATCCGAAGAACGAGATCTTCTTTCGCAGCGGCATTTTCGCGCTGAACACGCTCGGCGCCCATCATCAGGGCGTTGCTGATGCCTTTTCCGGGCGCACGTCGCTTGCCAATGACGACCGTTTCGCCAGCGCCCGTTTCGAGATGCTTGCCACCGGTGCGCCCGTGCTCGCCGACGCGCTTGCCGCCTTCGATTGCCGGGTGATCGATATCAAGGAACTGCCGACGCACAACGTCATCTTCGGCGAGGTCGCGGCTGTCCGTTTCAGCGAAAAACACCCGGCGCTCATCTATTTGAACCGGGATTATCACGCGCTGTGATTGGAGTGGCCGGGATTTCGAAGGAATAAAGAATGGACAATGCCGGGATCGAGGAAATGTTTCAGGGGCTTGGCCCCGTTACGGTCAAGCGCATGTTCGGCGGCAAGGGCATCTATCATCTCGGGCGCATCATCGCGCTGGAAGTGCGTGACGAGATGCTGCTGAAGGCCGATGAGACGAGCGCCCCGGAATTTGCCGCGGCCGGCGCCACCCAATGGACGTATGAGGGCAAGAACGGCAAGCCGGTGAAGATGCCCTATTGGTCGATCCCCGACGAGGCCTACGATGATCCCGATCTGATGGCGAAATGGGTGCGGCTTGCCTATGAGGCGTCGCTTCGCGCCGAATGACTAGCCGCGTTCGGCGGTCGGCAAGGCTGCTATGGCAGCCTTGGTGAAGGCCGACAGCGGCTCGGGCAGATCCGTCAGGGGAAACCAACCGAAATCCGAAAGCTTGTCCGGTTCGGTCAGTTGCGGCTCGCCGTCGACGTCACGGGCGAGATAGAGGATCGAAATCCAGTGCTGGCGATCGGCCTCGATGATCTGCTCGCTCATGCAGAGGCGCTCGATGCGGCCGATCGTCAGGCCGGTTTCCTCTTCGGCCTCGCCGCGCGCAGCTTCCTCAGCCGGCTCCATGTGATCCACCTTGCCGCCGACGATATTCCAATAGCCGGCTTCAGGTGGACGCATGCGTTTGTAGAGAAGGATCCTGGCGTCGCGCAGAATCACCAAGCCGACGCCGAGACCCGGAAAATCAATACCGGGCCTGCCCATCGGAAGTTCAGACCTTGGCGCTGCCGGCGATCAGCATGAAGGCGGGGATATCGTCTCCGAAGCCGATCGGGGTCGGGCCGTCGTCGTGATCGCGATGACGGCGGCGGTCGCGGCTGTCATCATTTGCCGGGTAAGGCCGATTGTTACGCGCATTGTTCTGCGGCTTCTGCTCTGCTTTGCGCTCGTTCTTCACGATGTCGGCCTTTACTGGTGCTGCTTCGATCACGTCTACGCCATTATCCTGGATGTCGTTGTCAGATTTATGACTCGCAGCGCTGCGACTGCCGCGTCCGCGGCCACGATCCCTGTCGCCATTCTCTCTCGGCGCGCGATCTCGGGCTGCGCCATCTCTGGCACCACGCTCGCGGCTGTTGCGCCGCGGGCGTTCAGTTTCCCGGCTTTCTTCTGCCGGTGGCAGGGAATTCAGGTCGCCGCTCAGCCATTCGACCTTTTCGCCGATCAGCTTCTCGATGGCGTCGACAAATTTGGTATCGCGCTTGGTGACCAAGGTGAAGGCGGCACCCGAGCGGCCGGCACGGCCGGTGCGGCCGATGCGGTGGACGTAATCCTCGGAATGGATCGGCACGTCGAAATTGAAGACGTGGCTGACATCGGGAATGTCGAGGCCGCGGGCGGCGACGTCGGAGGCAACCAGAAGCTGGAGGTTGCCGTCGCGGAAGCTTTGCAGCGTCATCGTGCGGGAACGCTGGTCCATATCGCCATGCAGGGCGCCGACGGAGAAGCCGTGGCGTTCAAGCGACCGGAAGAGATCGGCGACATCCTTCTTGCGGTTGCAGAAGACGATAGCGTTCTTGAGCTCGGTCTGGGCGCGGACGAGTTCGCGCAGAACCGCTCGCTTCTCGTAATCCTTGCCGTGCGAAGCGACGAAGCGTTGCGTCACGGTTGCAGCAGCGGAAGCCGGCTTTGCGACCTCGATGCGCTCTGGATTCTGCAGGAAGCGGTCCGCGAGCTTCTGAATCTCCGACGGCATAGTTGCCGAGAAGAACAGCGTCTGGCGGGTGAACGGGATCATCTTGGCGATGCGTTCGATATCGGGGATGAAACCCATGTCGAGCATGCGGTCGGCCTCGTCGATGACGAGGATCTCGACGCCGCTCATCAGCAGCTTGCCGCGCTCGAAATGGTCGAGCAGGCGGCCGGGGGTGCAGATCAGCACATCGGCGCCGCGCTCGAGCTTGCGGTCCTGGTCCTCGAAGGAAACGCCGCCGATCAGAAGGGCGACGTTAAGGCGGTGGTTCTTGCCGTATTTCTCGAAATTCTCGGCGACCTGAGCGGCGAGTTCGCGCGTCGGTTCGAGAATCAGCGTGCGGGGCATGCGCGCACGCGCACGGCCCTTCTCCAGAAGCGACAGCATCGGCAGAACAAAGGATGCCGTCTTGCCAGTGCCGGTCTGCGCGATGCCGCAAATATCGCGGCGCTCGAGCGCAAACGGGATGGCGCCCGCCTGAATAGGCGTTGGGATCGTGTAGCCCGCGTCCGTAACAGCGGATAGCACTTTTTGGCTTAAGCCAAGGTCAGCAAATGTCGTCAAAGGGAAAACTGTTTCCATTCCGTTCGGCCGAGCTCTGAACGAGTCGGCGGGATTGCATGCCGCAATGCAGCGCGACATAGCCCCGAATGGCCGGCAAGTCAAGAAATAGAGACGCCGCACCCATTGCAGAGTGAAGCGTTGGTTACCGGGCAGGAGTTACTTGATATAGGTGGCGAGTTTAAGGCCGGCATTCATGAAATATACTGGATCGACCGCGTGGCCGTCCTGGCGCACTTCATAATGCAGGTGCGTGCCCGTCGAGCGGCCGGTGCTGCCGGCAAGGCCAATGACGTCATCGCGATCGACAGTGTCGCCGACCTTGACCAGAACCTGGGACATATGCCCGTAGCGCGTCGAGATGCCGTTGCCGTGATCGATCTCGACCATGTTGCCGTAGCCGCCGGTCCAGCCGGCCGAAATCACCTTGCCGGGGGCCGTCGGGCGGATCCTTTCGCCCGGCGAAAAGCGGAAGTCGATGCCGGAATGGAGCGCGAGGCGGCCGAGGAAAGGGTCGCGTCGATTGCCGAACGGGCTCGTCACGTCCTTGCCGATAGCGGGATTGCGGAAAGGCAGGGATTCGGCGGTGCTGCGCACCTCTTCGAGACGGGTCAACGCGCCGTCGAGCGCGACCAGAGAATTGTTGAAGTCGTCGTTGCTTTCGGGCTCGACATAGGGGCCGCCGACGGCATCGTCATCGTCTTTCTTGGCGGCGGTCTCGGGCATCGGAATCTTGAAGCGGGTCAGCACGGTCTCGATGGCGTTGGCGGCATTGCCGGCATCGCTCGTCAGCTGTTCGACACGGCTGCGCTGGTCCTGTTCGACATCTTTCAGCGACAGCGTCACCTTGGAGAAGATGCGGTCGGCACGGTCGCCGACCGTGTCGGTCGCCGGCACATAGGCAAGCGTCGAATTGTCGGGCGTCGCATCGGCGGGCGCGCCGCTTGCCAGCTGTTTCTCGATCGCCTCGATGCCGCCGCCGGTGAGTGAAGCACGCTTGTCCTTGATATCGGGGGCATAGGACTGAACGGGCGAAGACGGCGCAGGCAGGGCGCCATCTTTTTCCGTCAGGCCGGAGCTTTCGGCCCGGTCGAGCAGATTGTCGAGTTTGCCATGGCGGGAGGTGAGCGCCATCTGCTGCTCCATCAGCTTGTCGACCTTGTCTTCGACCACCTGCTGGTCGAGAAGCTGGCGGGAGGTGATGCGGTCGACCTGCGCGCGGAGGGCAGCGATGCGGTCTTCATAGTCGTGCTGCATGCGGGCCTGGCGGGCCATGGTGGCGCCGATCAGGTCGTCGCGCAGCACGAGATAGGACGTGGCCAAGAGGTAGCCGATCGAGAACACGCCGACGAAGCAGAAGGCCACCGCAGCCATCCAGGGCCGGACCGTCATATGGCGAACCTTGTCACCGCTTGCCAGGATGAGGATATGTTCCTGTGCCCGCCTGCCGAATACCCGGTGCTGATGTCCGCTGTTCACGCAGGCTCTCCCGATTGATGCTCTACGCCTCTTTCGGAAAATTAGACACTGTTATGGTTAATGAATGCTTTCATTGCCGCCGTCGCATCATAAATTTCAGTGACTTCAAGCGTGGCTGATCGATGCCAACGATCTGTAGAAGGACGGCGTCAGCCCGGCTTCGGCGCGGGCAAGGTCGTTGAAGGGCGGCTTCAGCGGTCCGCGGAAATTGGCCCGTACCAGCTCCTGGAAGGCTTTTGCCGGGTCGCGTTTCTCGCGGGCGCAGAGGAAGCGGAACCATTTGGCGCCGACGGCGACATGGCCTTTCTCGTCGTTATAGATGACGTCGAGGACATCGGCACTTTCGAGATCGCCGGTCTGGCGCATCTTTGTCTGCAACGACGGCGTAACGTCGAGGCCACGGGCTTCCAGAATCAGCGGCACGACGGCCAGCCTTGCCGTCAGGTCGTTGCGCGTCGAATGGGCGGCCTGCCAGAGCCCGTCATGCGCGGGTAGGTCACCGTAATCAGCACCGAGATCGTTGAGCCTGGCGCGCACCATGCGGAAATGCTTCGCCTCCTCGAATGCGACCTGCATCCAGCCGTCGAAAAAGGAATTCGGCACCTGCTCGGTCGCGAATCGCGCAACGATATCGAGCGCCAGATCGACGGCGTTAAGCTCGATATGAGCGATGGCGTGGAGCAGAGCGATCCGTCCTTTGAGCGTATGCAGCGAGCGCTTCTCCACCTGGGTCGGCGGCGTCAGCACCGGTTTGTCGGGCCGGCCGGGCCTGTCGGGCAGGGCCGCATCGAGCGGCGAGCGCAGCGACACCCGGCGAGCGAACCAGCGGGTGGCGCTTTCCTGCGCAAGTGCCGTCTTGCGGTCGAGATCGGCCGAGCTGATCGCATCGATGGCGCCGCCGCGCAGCGAGCTTATCGCCAGATGCCCGGTCACGCCGCCAGATTCCTCACGGCCTCGAGTACGGTTTCGGCATGGCCCTGCACCTTCACCTTCTGCCAGATGGTGGCGATCGTGCCGTCCTGGCGGATCAGGAAGGTGGTACGCTCGACACCCATGAAATTGCGGCCGTACATGCTCTTTTCCTTCCAGACGCCATAGGCCTGCAGCGTCGTCTTTTCCTCGTCCGAGGCAAGCGCCACCGAAAGACGGTGCTTCTTGATGAACCTGTCATGGCAGGCGGCCGAATCGGGCGACATGCCGATGACGGCAGCACCGGCCGCTTCGAACTCGCTTGCTAACGCGGTGAAAGCCAATGATTCTGCGGTGCAGCCCGTCGTGTCGTCCTTGGGATAAAAGAACAATACGAGCGGCTTGCCGTGGAATTCGGCCAGCGTGACGCGGCCGCCGCCGTCGCGGGGAAGGTTGAAATCAGGGGCCGAGACGCCGATGCCGGGAACCGCCATTGGGAAAACCTTTCTTTTGCCGGGTTTGTGGATGACACTTTCTCTCCCCGAATTATATAGTGGACGGATACCCGTCCAGCATGGCCGGGTTCAATTCTTCACTTAAAGGGAGAGCCCGAGGGCGCATGTCAGCCATCCGCGGCGAAAAGGTCACGTTTCGCAAGAAGGATATCGTTGCGCTGGACCGCTTGCCGTCCGCCCAGGCCGAGGATCCGATCATCGTTCATTGCCCGCCGCCGCGTTCGCCGATGCGCCGCACGGCGAAGCTGACCTCAGGATTTCTGGGACTGATTCTCCTTATTCTCGCTGGCATCGTTTTCACCGTCGAGAGCGGCATGTTCGACAAGCCGATGTCGCAGCAGGCTCAGGCGGCGCTGAATGGTGTGGCCGGACCGCGCTACCGCGCCGAGGTCGGCTCCACCGTCATCCGCTTCACTTCGGATTTTCGGCTGGCACTTGAAGCGCGCAACGTCAACATGATCGACCAGGAGAGCGGCCAGCACCTGTCGACGACGGGTTCGGTGCGGCTGGGGCTCGATCCGCTGCAGCTTTTCCGCGGCCGCATCGCCGTCGCGGACATCGAAGCGGAGGATATCGCGCTCGATACCGCGCTTCTGCCCTCCGGCAATCCCGTCAAGCTCGACGATCTGCGCATCGACGCCGTGCCGGCTGCGATGGAGAGGATCTTCTCGCAGTTCGACATGTTCGACAGCATCGTGACGCGCGGCTCGACGAATTCGGTGCGCATCTCCGGCATCGACATCAAGCTTGCCGATACCGCCAACGGTCCGCTGTCGCTTGTCATCGACAATCTCGTCTTTGCCCATGCCGGCCCGTCCTCGTTGCAATTGACCGGCGAAGTCGCGCTCAACGGCGAGGTGGCGGAGCTCGACATGCTGGCCGAGAAGGAAGACGGCCACGTGTCGAAGGTCGTGGCGACGCTGAAGCATGCCGACCTCACGCCCTTTGCGCTGAAACGCAACGATCAGGGCGTGATCCGGCAGGGGCTCAGCGCTTTTGTCGACCTGACGGTGTCGGCCACCAGAGCGCGCGATGGGGCGCCACCGGCGCTTGCGGCGACGATCGACATCGATCCTGGCCAGATCTATGCGGATGGCGATCCGCAGGAGCTGTCGGGCGGCCAAATCAATCTCGTCTATGATTTCTCCAAGCAGACGGTCGAGATCGCCAGGTCGAACGCCCGATTCGGCGCGACCACGCTTCCCATCAACGGCGCGCTGATCGATCTCGACAAGCTCGACCGGCAGGCCGGCAAAGGCTTCGGCATCGACCTGCTCGTCAGCGGCGGCACGGCAGCCCCCGGCGGCTCCGGCGAGCAGCCGCTCTCCTTCGACATCCAGGCGACGGGACGCTACATGGTCGCCGGTCGCGAATTCCAGTTCCCCAACATGACGGTTTCCAGCCCGCTTGGGGCGCTCTACGGATCACTTGATGTCAAGCTCGGCGACAAATCACCGGAGATCAGCTTCGCCGGCCAGTCGTCGCAGTTGCAGACGATAGCGATCAAGCAGCTCTGGCCGTTCTGGATGGCGCCCAAGGTGCGCAACTGGGTGCACGGCAATCTCTTCGGCGGCACCGTCACCAATGCCGCCATTTCCGTCTTCATTCCCTTCGGCAGGCTGGACGAGGCAGCCGGCGGCAAGGGATTGAAGCTCGACGCCAACCAGATCCGCATCGGCTTCGACATCACGGGTGCGCGGATGAACGTCGCCGGAGACATTCCGCCGATCCGCGACACGTCAGCACATTTCGACCTGACCGGCCCGGTTGCGACGATCGCGATCAAGAGCGGCACATCTTATTTCCCCTCCGGCCGGTCCGTCGGTCTCGGGCAGGGCACGTTCATCTTGCCTGCCACCTACGATAAACCTCTGATGGCCGATATCGATCTTGCGGTCTCCGGAGCGGCGGACGCCGTTGGCGAGCTTCTGACCTACAGGCCGATCCGGGTGCTGCAGCGCGCCGGCTTTACGCCCGACGATCTCAAGGGCCGGATCGAGGCGAATGTGAAGGCGCATTTCGGCCTGCTCTCCTCGCAAAACCCGCCGCCGGCCGAATGGACGGCGGCAATGAAGCTCACCGATATCGATCTTGCCAAGCCGTTTTCCGGCCGCACGATCAGCAATCTCGACGGCACGCTGAACGGCAATCCGAAACGGATCACGCTCGACGCCAAGGCCCAGATCGACGGTGTCCCGGCCGATATCGATCTTACCGAACCGGTCGAGGCATCCGACACGGCGGTGCGGCAGCGGGTGATCACCGCGACGCTTTCAGAGGACCAGCGCAACAAGCTGATACCCGGCCTTTCCGGCATCGTCGGCGGCAGCGTGAAGATGGTGCTGACGCGGATCGACGACGACCGGCAGGACGTCCAGCTCGACCTCACCAAGTCGCTGCTCGAACTGCCTTGGATCGGCTGGTCGAAGGGCAGCGGCATTGCCGCCACGGCCGAATTCGAAACGTCCGGCCCGGCCGACAATACCCAGATCAAGAATTTTCGACTGAAGGGCGATGGTTTCGGCGCCAACGGATCGCTGAACATTGGCAAAGGCGGGCTGATCTCGGCTGATTTCGACAGCGTCAAGCTGTCCTCGCTCGACGATTTCGCCCTGTCGGTGAAACGCAGCAAGGGCAATTTCGACGTCTCGGTCTCCGGCGACAGCGCCGATGCGCGGCCGGTCATCGCGCGGTTGAAATCGGGCTCGGACGGCGATGATGATGGGGATGCCGGCGACACCGGCGTATCGGTGCGTGCCAGGCTGAAAAACGTCATCGGCTTCAACGACGAGAAGGTCGGCAATTTCCAGGCGCAAATATCACTGCGCGGCGACAAGCTGCAGGCGCTCAATTTCTCCGCCGTTACCGACAGCGGCGAGGCCGTGGTCAGCCAGATGAAGGACGGCGGCGTCATCAACATCACCAGCGGTGATGCCGGCGCGGTATCGCGTTTCGCCGATCTCTATCAGCACATGCAGGGCGGCCTGCTTAATCTGGCGATCCGGCTGGGGGCAGAGGGCGGCTGGGATGGCTCGCTCGACGTGCGCCGCTTCGCGATCGTCAACGAACAACGCCTGCGGTCGATCGTTTCGACGCCTGTCGGAAATGAGCAGCGCAGCCTCAACGAAGCCGTCAAGCGCGATATCGATACCTCGTCGCAGCGCTTCCAGCGCGGCTTTGCCCGTGTCGTCTCGCGCAATGGCATGGTCGGCATCGAGAACGGCGTGCTGCGCGGCGACCAGATCGGCGCAACCTTCCAAGGCATCGTGCGCGATCGCAAGGGCAACATGGACATGACCGGCACCTTCATGCCGGCCTACGGCCTCAACAGGCTTTTTGCCGAACTGCCGCTGATCGGCGTCATTCTCGGCAATGGCAGCGACCGCGGCCTGATCGGCATCACCTTCAAGCTGACAGGCAAGTTCGACCAGCCGAACCTGCAGATCAACCCGCTGTCGATCATCGCGCCTGGTGTTTTCCGCCAGATCTTTGAGTTCCAGTGAGGCGAGTGAAGCCGGGAGGTCGCAAATCCCGGCAGGTGCAAAAGGTTCCGACAAAGCGTCCGGTGTGTGACTTGTGGCCGGATAGCAGTAGAGAAATGCGCAGGTTCGTTCTCGGCAAGGCCAATTCCGACCTATCCTGACAAGTCCGACATTGATGCTTTGCCTATTTTAGGGAAATCTGATGTACTATATTGTCCCGGCCAGGAAGCAACGGCCGGTGCAATGTCGGAGGATGCGATGCAGTGCGCCCGGACAGTTTCTTTCGCATCGGTCGCCATGATGGCTGTGACAATTGCCGATACTTCGCTTGCCGCGGAAAAGGTCGTGCGGCTGAAATCGCAAGAGGCGGTCATCCGGTCCGACCACGTCCTCATGGTTCCCCTCGACGCGATGATGACGCCGCCGATCTTCTCGATCAGCTGGTGGTCGCGGGTGAAGCCCGATTCAAGTGTCGATCCGCCGGCTATCTTTTCCGAGAGACCAAACGAGATGACGCGGAATGCCGACGGGGAGCTGAATGATCTTGCTCGCCGACCTGAATAGTGAGGCACAGAAAAAGCCGGCGCGGGCGCCGGCTTTGGTATCTGTTCGGTAAAGCCGCTTACGCCGCGCGGCGGATCAGGATGTGTTTCTTCTTGCCGAGCGAGAGCTTGATGATGCCGTCGGCGGTGATTTCGCCGCTGCCGATCATCTTGCGTTCGTCGCTGACCGCCTCGTCGTTGATGCGGACTGCGCCGCCCTGGACGTGACGGCGTGCTTCGCCGTTCGAACCGGCAAGGCCGGCACGTACGATCAGCGACAGAAGGCCGATGCCAGCGTCGAGCTCGGAGGCGGGCACGTCGACCGACGGAAGATTTTCCGAGAGGCCACCTTCCTCGAAGGTCTTGCGTGCCGTTTCGGCAGCCTGTTCAGCGGCCTGGCGGCCGTGCAGGATTGCCGTCACCTCGGTCGCAAGGATCTTCTTGACCTCGTTGATCTCCGAGCCGCCGAGTGCGGAGAGACGGGCGATTTCATCCATCGGCAGCGTGGTGTAGAGCTTCAGGAAGCGCGAGACGTCGGCATCCTCGGTGTTGCGCCAGTACTGCCAGAAATCATAGGCCGAGAGCATGTCGGCGTTCAGCCAGACAGCGCCTGTTGCCGACTTGCCCATCTTGGCGCCGGATGACGTCGTCAGCAGCGGCGATGTCAGCGCATAGAGCTGCTGTGTCCCCATGCGGTGACCGAGATCGATACCGTTGACGATATTGCCCCACTGGTCCGAACCACCCATCTGCAGGCGGCAATCGTAGCGCTTGGCAAGCTCGACGAAGTCATAGGCCTGGAGGATCATGTAGTTGAATTCCAGGAAGGACAGGGACTGTTCGCGGTCGAGACGCGTCTTGACGCTGTCGAAGGACAGCATGCGGTTGACCGAGAAGTGCTTGCCGACATCGCGCAGGAATTCGAGGTAGTTCAGCGAGCGCAGCCATTCGGCATTGTTGATCATCAGCGCGTCCTTCGGACTGTCGCCGTAGTTCAGGTAATTGGAGAAGACGCGCTTGATCGAAGCGATGTTGCCTTCGATCGTATCTACGGTCATGAGCTGGCGCGCTTCTTCCTTGAAGGAGGGATCGCCGACCATGCCGGTGCCGCCGCCCATCAGCGAGATGGCGCGATGACCGGTCTTCTGCATCCAGTGCAGCATCATGATCTGGATCAGCGAGCCGGCGTGCAGGCTGGGCGCCGTCGGATCGAAGCCGATATAGGCCGTCACGGTTTCCTTGGCGAACAGGTCATCGAGGCCGCTTTCATCGGAGACCTGATGAATGAAGCCGCGCTCTTTCAGCGTGCGGAGGAAATCGGACTTGAACTCGGACATGGGTTTCGTCTCTTGGTGTCTGCGCTACCCCGTGTGGGCCTCACGCAAGTTCGTTGTTGTTGATCTGTCGCGGCGCGTTTAGCACTGTTTTTACAAAAGTGCATCCGGGAATCGCATGGGAGGCAAGCCTCATGAATGTCATCAGGACCGCGATCGGTTTGATGAGCGGCACGTCGATGGATGGAATCGACGTCGCGCTGATCAGGACCGACGGTCGCGGCTTCATCGAGCGCGGGCCGTTCATGGGCGTGCCCTATGATGCCGATTTTCGTGGGCAGCTCAAACGGGCGCTGGAAATCGCACGTCCACTGAGCGACAGGAACGAAAGGCCCGCTGAGCTTCGTGCTATCGAGCTTGAACTGACCTTACGGCATGTAATTGCCGTTACGGCATTCATGGAGCGTTTCGAGCTCTTAGCCGATGGCGTCGATGTTCTCGGCTTCCATGGCCAGACGGTGCTTCATCGCCCTGATGAGGGATTGACGATCCAGATCGGCGACGGCCCGGAACTGGCGCGCCGAACCGGCATAGCGGTGGTCTACGACATGCGTGCCAACGACATGGTCCATGGCGGGCAGGGTGCGCCGCTGGTGCCGGCCTATCACGCAGCACTTGCGGGAAAATTCCAGCAGCAGGGACAGGCGGTGTGCTTCGTCAATATCGGCGGCATCTCCAATCTCACCTCTATCGGCACGGACGGCCGGATATCGGCCTTCGACAGCGGGCCGGGCAATACGCTGATCGACCAGTGGGTGGAGATGCAGACCGGCAGAACTTATGATCCCGGCGGCGAGATTGGCGGGCGCGGCAAGGTCGTTGCCAGCCTGGCTGAGCGTTATCTGCAAAGCCCATTCTTTCGCGGCAATGTTCGCCGTTCCCTCGACCGCGGCGATTTCGCCCCGCTTCGGCCCGAGGAAGCAAACCTTGAAGACGGCGCCCGGACGCTGGCGCATGTGGCCGCCGCGTCGATCATCAAATCCGCCAGCTTCCTGCCCGAAACCCCAGCGGTCTATATCGTCTGCGGCGGCGGGCGGCTGAACGCCACTCTGATGGCGGAATTTTCGGTCATGGCCGAAAGGTTCGGCTCGAAGGTACTGAGTGCCGAGGAGGCAGGCTTCGATGGCGACGCGATGGAAGCCGAGGCCTGGGCCTATCTCGCCGTCCGGTCGCTGGACGGGCTGCCATTGACATTTCCCGGCACAACGGGAGTGGGCGCCCCCGTCAGCGGCGGGGTGGTGGCAACGCCATGAGAGAGCAGAGGATCATACTGAAGACGCCGCGGCTGAGCTTCGTCATGTGGGACGAAGGCGATGCGGCCCTGGTGCAGCAACTGCATTCGACGATGGCGACGACCCGCTATCTGTCCGGCAATGCGCCGTGGAGCCTCGAGAAGGCTGAGCAGCGGCTGAAGGGCTGGTTCGAAGAGCAGGCGCGCGACGGCACGACCAAATACAAGCTCCTCGCCGAGGACGGCAACTTCGTCGGCCGCGCCGGCATTTCGAAGTTCAGGAGCGAGCAATTTGAACTCGGTTATTCCCTGCGCGAGGAGGCGTGGGGCAAGGGCCTGGCAACGGAGGCGGCAGGCGCCTTGGCCGACTGGTTCTTCGAAAGGCAGTTTGCGCAAGGCTTCATCGCCTTCACGCATCCCGAAAACATCGTCTCGCAACGCGTCCTCAGAAAGATCGGCATGCGCGAACGCGCGCCGATCCCGATCGACGGAGTGGTTGGCACGGCTTTCGAACTCACCGCCGACATGCGGCCGCTAATGCCCTAACTTTTTACCGCGACCGGCCGGACATTTGATTCGCGACCAGCCTGGTGGCCATCCTCGACGCCCCTGACCTGAGCAATGAACGAGAACTTCTTGCGAAGGCCAAGGATCGGCTTCTCGATGAAATGCCAGGACAGCACCGCGACGGCGAGAGCCGATGGTAGGCCGACGAGATAGAGCGCCAGCGCACCATATTTCGGGTAGAGAAACACCGACGGGAACGAGCTGATCCAGATCTGCAAAAACGGGTCGTGATAGAGATAGACGCCGTAGGAATAGTCGCCCTTCCTGAAAAAGGCCGGAATGGGCACCTCGGACAGGCCGACGAAGACGGTGATGTAAACGAGAGAGGTGATGACCAGGGGTCGGTTCATCACCGACTCCGTCGCCCGGCTGTCCAGGGTGAGAATGGCGACGATGCAAATCAGGCAGGCGGCGGCGAACAGCCAGCGGGAATGCGGAATGACCGCTTTGAACTGAAAGGCGACGATGCCCATCATGAAGGCGGTTATCAGCTGGGAGCCTCGGCTCATGAACAGGAAGCGAGCGATCGGCTTGATTGTATCAGGTAACAGATAGGGCATCTTCTGCACGATAAGGCCGATGACGATGTAGGCGATCGTCACCGCGAGCAGCTTGTAGCGCGTCTTGACGATCGCGGTGATCATCAGGAACGACATGATGATGTAGCAGAAGATCTCCCAGGGAACCGTCCAGAGCGCGCCATTGACGCGCTGGCTTGGATTATTCTCGAACACGCCCGGAAGCTCGTAATGGATCCAGCCGACGATATTCAGGAAGTATTTGAAAAATCGCTGATCGGTAAAATATTCGGAATGATAAACGACCGTTATGATCGGCCCTATAATCAAGGAACAGACGACGATATCGACCGCAAGGGCCGGGACGATGCGCAAGCCTCGGTTGATCAGGAAATTCCGGAGGCTCAGTCGCTGGGCGCTGCCGGCGATGAGAAATCCGCTCAAAGCGAAGAACATCGGAACAAGAGCGTATTCAGTAAACCAGAATACCGACCCCCTGATGAAGTCATTGTTCTCGGTTAACAAAAAGGAATGGGTCAATACGATGGAAAAGGCGAGCCCTATTCGAAGAAAATCGAACCCCGGACCAATTCCCCTATACTTATCCAGGACTTCCCCGAACGACTTGGTCATTGCGGACCTCGCTTTTGTTAGGATCGCGAGGACCCTACCGCACTGCAACATACATTGCAACACGGTAGGTGATCTGTTCTGACACATCCGGCCCGGTGGTGTTCCGGACCGTCACGGCATCGATGAGGCCGAGATTTTGTGGTGTCAGCGAATCCGCTTGGCGGCCGGTTCCGGCACCAGTTCGCCGTTGAGGCGACGGTCGAGATAATCCTCGCATTCGCCCATCAGCGTTTCCACCTGGCCATTGAAGAAGTGGTTGGCGTTGGCAACGGTGCGGTGGGTGATGAGGATGCCCTTCTGGGTCTTCAGCTTCTCGACCAAGCCGTTGACATCCTTTTCCGGCGCCACCTTGTCGGCTTCGCCGTTGATGATCAGGCCAGAAGAGGGGCAGGGCGCCAGGAAGGAAAAGTCGTAGGTGTTCGGCTGCGGCGCGATCGACATGAAGCCTTCGATCTCCGGCCGGCGCATCAGGAGCTGCATGCCGATCCAGGAGCCGAAGGAATAACCGGCGACCCAACAGGTCTTGGAATCAGGATGCAGGCTCTGCACCCAGTCGAGCGCCGAGGCGGCATCCGAGAGTTCGCCTGCGCCATGGTCGAATTCACCCTGGCTGCGGCCAATGCCCCGGAAGTTGAAGCGCAGCGTCGTGAACCCGCGCTTCTGGAACATGTAGAAGAGCTGATAGACGATCTGATTGTTCATCGTGCCGCCGAACTGCGGATGCGGATGCAGAATCAGGGCGATGGGCGCGCTTTTTTCCTTGGAGGGCTGGTAGCGGCCTTCAAGACGGCCGGCTGGGCCGTTGAAAATAACTTCGGGCATTGGTACTCCGGGTTTTATTTCGCGTTCGCGCTGCGCTGGATGACAACATGACTTGACTAGTGTTGTCAGCTTTTCTAAAACGCAGTTTAGAACAATTCGAAACTTGCATGGCGATCCACGCATCGTGGAACGTGTCATAAGGCAAGCCCGGCGGAAATTTCAAGAAAAATGAACCGCGGCCGCTGAAGCAAGCTCGTCAAGCGCAGGACTGAAGATCATGGCGCCGCCACGCCTTTATCTCGACTGGAATGCCACAGCGCCGCTGCACCCCGCAGCACGCGCGGCGATCATGCGCGCCATCGATGTGTTTGGCAATCCGAACAGCGTGCACGGAGAGGGCCGCGCCGCGCGCGCCGCCATCGAAGGCGCACGGCGCAAGGTGGCGGCACTTGCCGGCACCGGTCCTGGCAATGTGGTCTTTACCAGCGGTGCGACCGAAGCCGCTAACCTGGTGCTGACACCGGATTTCCGCATGGGCCGCACGCCGCTTCGGCTCGGCCATCTTTATTTTTCGGCGATCGAGCATCCGGCTGTGCGCGAAGGCGGCCGCTTCGCCAGGGAGAGTATGACGGAGATCCCGGTGACGGAAGCCGGAATCGTCGATCTCGATGCGCTCGGCCTCCGGCTTGATGCGCATGACAAGGCCGCCGGCCTGCCGATGGTCGCTATCATGCTCGTCAACAACGAGACGGGCATCGTGCAGCCGGTTGAGGCGGCGGCAAAGATTGTCCACGCCCATGGCGGGCTCTTCGTCGTCGACGCCGTTCAGGCGGCAGGCCGCATCGCGCTCGATATCGAGAAGATCGGCGCCGATTTCATGATCGTCTCCTCGCACAAGATCGGCGGGCCGAAGGGGGCCGGCGCGCTCATCGCACGCGGCGAGGCGCTGATGCCCAGGCCGCTGATCCAAGGC
>NZ_JALBGX010000055.1:0-42387 GCF_023006465.1 Rhizobium sp. PRIMUS64
CCATGCCGCGCTGCGCCGTATCCATCGCTTCGGCAACGCCGAGGCCGAGATCCCAGAGCCGATGGCGGAAGGCGAGCGTCCGCTCCCAATCGATCGCCGGTGTCAGCCACGGATCGTTGTCGGCGAGCGGATCGGCGACGACATGGGCCGCGGCAAAGGCGATGCGTGGAAAGGCCTTGGCGTCGCGCTTGGCGAGCGCGATCGGCGTGCCTGTCAGCGTGTAGGGAACGATCTTGCCGTCAAGAGGGAGATTGATCGTCGTCACGGCTCAGAACTCCAGTGCGGGAACATCGAGCCAGCGGCGCTCGGCCCATGATTTCAGGCCGAGTTCGGCAAGCTGTACGCCCTTGGCGCCGGCTTCCAGGCCATAGGGCCACGGCGCATCTTCGACGACATGGCGGATGAACATTTCCCACTGGGCCTTGAAGCCGTTGTCGAATGGCTGCGTGTCAGGAACCTCGTCCCAGGTCTTGTAGAAGTCGATCGTTTGCGGCTGGTCCGGGTTCCAGACTGGCTTCGGCGTGTTGACGCGGTGCTGGCTCCAGCATTTCGTCAGGCCGGCGACGGCCGAACCATGTGTGCCGTCGACCTGGAAGGTGACGAGGTCGTCGCGGCGGACGCGAACGGCCCAGGAGGAATTGATCTGCGCGATCGCGCCGCCTTCGAGCTCGAAGGTCGCATAGGCCGCATCGTCCGTGTCGCAATCATAGGGCTTGCCCTGCTCGTCGATGCGCTGGCCGATATGAGTGGCGCCGAGGCAGGAGACAGCCTTGACCTCCCCGAACAGATTGTCGAGCACGTAGCGCCAGTGGCAGAGCATGTCGAGAATGATGCCGCCGCCGTCGCCTTTACGGTAGTTCCAGGACGGGCGCTGAGCCGGCACGCCCCAATCGCCTTCGAAAACCCAGTAGCCGAATTCGCCGCGCACCGAGAGGATCTTGCCGAAGAAGCCGGAATCCCTGAGCAGCGCCAGCTTGCGCAGGCCGGGCAGGAAGAGCTTGTCCTGCACGACGCCGTGCTTGAGGCCGGAGCCGCGCGCCTTGCGCGCAAGGTCGAGTGCCACCTGCAGATCGTCGGAGATCGGCTTTTCGCAATAGACATGCTTGCCGGCATCGAGCGCCTTGGACAGCAGCTCGGCTCGCATCAGCGTCGTGCCTGCGTCGAAGAAGATCGTGTCGTCGGGATTGGCAAGAGCCGCATCGAGATCGGTCGACCAGCGCTTGATGCCGTGCTTCTTCGCCAGCTCGTCCATCTTGGCGCCGTTGCGGCCGACGATGATCGGGTCGATCTCGAGTTTCTCGCCCGATTTGAGCGTGATGCCGCCCTGGTCGCGGAAAGCGAGAATCGAACGCACCAGGTGCTGATTGTACCCCATGCGGCCGGTGACGCCGTGCAAGATGATCCCCAAGCGTGCCATTTTTTCCTCCCAGCAATCTTTTGCGGCGGGAGCGGGCATCCTGGCCCGGCCCTCCCAAGCCGGTAACTAAACAGTTACTTGATGGCAGAAGATCGGAGCGGCTGTCAAGAGTCAAATCCGATTTTCGAGATCAGGAAAGGCTCTAGCGCTTGATCGAGGCGAGCGTGACGTGGACGATATGCCTCTCCCAGGCATTGATATGGGTCGGCTCGATCAGGTCGCGGCCGAAGATCGTCGACAGCGTGTACTGGTTGGAAAGGTAGAAATAACCGAGCGAGGCGATCGTCAGGTAGACATGCAGGGGATCGGCGGTCTGGATGAAGACGCCCTGCTTCTTTCCCTGCTCGAGCACTTGAGAAAGCTCGCCGATCAAATGCGAATGCAGTTCCTTGAGCCGGACGGACTGACGCAGCCAGCGGGCGCGATGCAGATTTTCCGTGCCGAGCAGGCTGAGAAATTCCGGATGCTGGAGAAAATAACGCCAGGTGAAGAGTGCCAGTTCGCCGATGCCTTCCTCGGGGCTGCGGTCGCCGATATGAAGCGCGCGCTCGGCGGTGCGGATGCCGACATAGGCTTCTTCGAGCACCTTGAGGTAGAGCTGCTCCTTGTCGCCGAAATAATGATAGAGCATCCGCTTGTTGGTGCCGGCGCGCTCGGCGATCGCATCGACGCGAGCCCCACCCATGCCGTTTTCAGCGAATTCCCGGGTTGCCGCTTCGAGGATCGCAGCGCGTGTCCGCTCCGGATCGCGGTGGGCCGTCCGTTCCGCGACCGGGCGTCGAGACCGTTTCTTTGCCCCCTTCTCCCCGCTGTCGTTCATCTCTCCACCTCCGTCTTCACATGTTGCGCTCATAAGCCTTCGGTGCGAAATTGTAAAAACCGAATTTGAACGGCCCGCGAGCGACACCGCTTGACACGCTCGCCGCTTTGCCCGTAGCTTGTAACCAATTAGTTATTTATGCAAGGGTAACTAGGTTCGGAAGCGTGTGGAGGCGCTTCCCTTTGGAGGAGGAAAAAATGAGCCTACGTGTAAGCAGACGTAATTTCGTTGCGGGAGGAGCGACGCTTCTTTCGCTCTCGGCGCTGGGAACCAGCGCTTTGGCACAGGAAACGCGCCTGCGTCTCCTGTGGTGGGGCTCGCAGCCGCGCGCCGATCGCACCAACAAGGTATCGCAGCTCTATCAGACGAAGAAGCCGGGCACGTCGATCACCGGCGAATTCCTCGGCTGGGGCGACTACTGGCCGCGCCTTGCGACCCAGGTCGCCGGCCGCAACGCGCCCGATGTCGTCCAGATGGACTATCGCTATATCGTCCAGTATGCGCGGCGCGGCGCGCTCGCCCCGCTCGAATCCTATATGCCGGCCAAGCTCAACCTCGACGATTTCGACAAGGCGCAGATCGAAGGCGGCAGTGTCGACGGCCACCTCTACGGCGTCAGCCTCGGGGCGAATTCGGCGGCCACGGTCCTGAACACCACTGCCTTCAAGGAGGCCGGCGTCGATCTGCCGACCCAGGCAACCACCTGGGAAGAATTCGGCCGCATCGGTGCGGAGATCACCAAGGCGGGCAAACGCAAGGGCATGTTCGGCATGGCCGACGGCAGCGGCGGTGAGCCGCTGTTCGAAAATTGGCTGCGTCAGCGCGGCAAGGCGCTTTATACCGCCGACGGCAAGATCGCCTTCGGCGTGGACGATGCCTCGGAATGGTACGACATGTGGGCCAAGTTCCGGGCTGCCGGCGCCTGCGTTCCTGCCGATGTCCAGGCCCTCGATAAGAACGATATCGAAACCAACACGGTATCGCTCGGCAAGTCGGCCGCTGGTTTCGCCCATTCCAACCAGTTCGTCGCCTATCAGGCAATGAACAAGGACAAGCTGGCGCTGACCAACTACATGCGCGTCAAGGCGGATTCGAAGGGCGGCCACTATCGCAAGCCGTCGATG
The DNA here is from genome assembly GCF_023006465.1 of Rhizobium sp. PRIMUS64. Taxonomy (NCBI): domain Bacteria; kingdom Pseudomonadati; phylum Pseudomonadota; class Alphaproteobacteria; order Hyphomicrobiales; family Rhizobiaceae; genus Rhizobium; species Rhizobium sp. PRIMUS64. Next base: position 3,362 of record NZ_JALBGX010000055.1, read on the forward strand.
TTCTTCTCGGTCTCCGCCCAGTCGAAAGCTGTGGACCTGGCCGTGGACTACGTCAATTTCTTCGTCAAGGACCCCGAGGCAGCGCTGCTTCTGGATGTCGAACGCGGCATTCCCGAATCGAGCGCCATGCGTGAGGTCGTCGCGGCGAAGCTCGACGAGAACGGCAAGATTGCGCTGGCCTATGTCAGCGGCCTTGGCGAACTCGCCGGCAAATTGCCGCCGCCACCGCCCGCCGGCGCCGGTGAAGGCGAGCTGACCCTACGCAACATCGCCGAACAAGTGGCCTTCGGACAGGTATCTCCTTCCGATGGCGGCAAACAGCTTGTCGATGAAATCACGCAGATTCTCGCACGAGGCTGATCCCGTATGAGCAATGCGATGCGCACGCCCGCAGGGGCCATAAATGTGGAAAGATATCAGGGGGCCGTGGCCGAAGGACGCTTCAGGCGTCTCTGGAATGCCAATGCTCCCGGCTATCTCTTCCTTCTTCCGTGGCTCATCGGCTTTTTCGGGCTGACGCTCGGGCCGGCCCTGATTTCGCTCTACCTCTCCTTCACCGACTTCGACATGCTGCAGTCGCCGAGGTGGGTGGGAATGGCGAATTACGTGCGCATCGCCACGGCCGATCCGAAATTCTCGGCCGCCATGCACGTCACCCTGACTTATGTCGTCTTCTCGGTGCCGTTCAAACTGACCTTCGCCTTGCTGGTCGCCATGGCGCTGAACCGTGGCCTGCGTGGGCTGTCGATCTACCGGGCCATCTTCTATCTCCCCTCATTGCTGGGCGGCAGCGTGGCGATCGCCGTGCTCTGGCGTCAGCTTTTCGCCAGCGATGGCCTCGTCAATGCCGCACTCTCGCATTTCGGCATCGAAGGCCCAAGCTGGATCTCGCATCCGAACTATTCGATCTACACGCTGGTGGCTCTGTCCGTCTGGCAGTTCGGCTCGCCGATGATTATTTTCCTGGCCGGCCTGCGCCAGATCCCGCAGGATATGTATGAGGCCGCCAGCCTCGACGGCGCCTCGAAGTTCCGGCAATTCTACAAGATCACGCTGCCACTTCTGACCCCGGTGATCTTCTTCAACGCCGTCGTCCAGACGATTGAAGCCTTCAAGGCATTCACACCAGCCTTCATCATCTCCGGCGGCACGGGCGGTCCGATCAATTCGACGCTCTTCTACACGCTCTACCTCTATCAGGAAGCCTTCGGCAATTTCCGCATGGGCTACGCCTCGGCACTCGCCTGGATCCTGGTGGTGATCATCGCGATCTTCACCGCCTTCTCCTTCCTGACCTCACGTTATTGGGTGCACTACGATGACTGAGATGACCGCTTCCGTCACTGCGGCCAGGCCGCCATCCGACATCACCAAACGCAGCCTGCCGGCGTCGCTCATCATCCACGCCCTGCTGATCGCCGCTTCACTTCTCATGCTCTATCCGCTGTTGTGGATGGTTTCGGCATCGGTAAGGCCGGAAAACGAGATCTTCTCGTCGACCTCGCTCATCCCGTCGTCGATCGATCTCTCCTCCTATGCGCGCGGTTGGGTCGGTCTCGATGTCAGCTTCGGCCGGTTCTTCTGGAATTCGCTCGTCATCTCGCTGCTGGTGGTGACGGGTAATGTCATCGCCTGTTCGCTGACGGCCTTCGCCTTCGCGCGGCTGCGTTTTGCCGGCCGGAACTTCTGGTTCGCGATCATGCTCGGCACGTTGATGATCCCCTACCATGTGACGCTGATCCCGCAATATGTGCTCTTCCTCAACCTCGGCTGGGTGAACACCATCCTGCCGCTTGTTGTGCCGAAGTTCCTGGCAAGCGATGCCTTCTTCATCTTCCTCATGGTGCAGTTCTTCCGCGGCATCCCGCGCGAACTCGATGAGGCGGCGATGATGGATGGCTGCAGCGCTTGGCGCATCTATTGGAAGATCATGCTGCCGCTATCGCTGCCGGTTTTGGCAACGGCCGCCATCTTCTCCTTCATCTGGACCTGGGACGATTTCTTCGGTCCGCTGATCTACCTGAACGACATGAACACCTACACGATCCAGCTCGGCCTGCGCACTTTCGTGGATTCTACCAGTGCATCGGATTGGGGCGGTTTGTTCGCCATGTCGACACTGACGCTCGTGCCGGTCTTCTTCTTCTTCCTGTTCTTCCAGCGCCTGCTGATCGAGGGCATCGCCACAACGGGCATGAAGCGTTGATGGCGATAACGGGAAAGAGCGACATGAGCATCAGGACGGTCGCGATCGTTGGTTGCGGTATCGGCCGCTCCCACATCGTCGAAGGTTATCTGCCGCATTCCGATAAGTTCAAGGTCGTGGCGATCTGCGACCTGAACGAGCAGCGCATGGCGGCGGTCGGCGACGAGTTCGGCATCGAAGGGCGCACGACTTCCTTCGCGGAGCTGTTGGCCGACGACACGATCGACATCATCGATATCTGCACCCCTCCCGGCATCCATCTGGAACAGGTGGTCGCAGCCCTGGCTGCCGGTAAACATGTCGTATGCGAAAAGCCGCTGACGGGCTCGCTTGCTGCCGTCGATACCATCATGGAAGCGGAAAAGACCGCCAAGGGCGTGCTGATGCCGATCTTCCAATATCGCTACGGCGACGGCATCCAGAAGGCCAAGCGGATCATCGACGCCGGTATTGCTGGCAAGCCCTATACCGCTTCGGTCGAAACCTTCTGGCTGCGCAAGCCGGAATATTACGCCGTGCCTTGGCGCGGCAAATGGGCGACGGAGCTCGGCGGCGTTCTCGTCACCCATGCGCTGCATCTGCACGACATGCTGATGCATCTGATGGGGCCTGCGGCAAGGGTCTTCGGCCGCGTCGCCACCCGTGTCAATGATATCGAGGTCGAGGATTGTGCCTCCGCCAGCCTGCTGATGGAAAACGGCGCCTTTGTCTCGCTTTCCTGCACCCTTGGTTCGCAGGAGCAGATTAGCCGGCTCAGGCTGCATTTCGAGAATGTCACTTTCGAAAGCAGCCACGAGCCCTATACGCCAGGTAAGGATCCCTGGAAGATCATCGCCGCGAATGACGACGTCCGGGAACAGATCGACAAGGTGGTTGGCGACTGGCAGCCGGTTGCGCCGCGTTTCACCACCCAGATGGGCCAGTTCCACGCCTTCCTCAGCGGCCATGCGCCGCTGCCGGTGACGACGGTGGATGCCCGCCGTGCGCTGGAACTCGTCACCGCCATCTACCAGTCTTCCGACAGCGGCGCTGACGTGCCGCTGCCGGTCGGCCCCGACAGTCCGAAATACGCCGATTGGCGCGCAAGAACGAAGTAACCGACAAAATAAAAAGAGAGGGTTTTGAGAAGATGGCAACCAGTGTCGTTCTTCAGAAGGTCGAGAAGCGCTACGGCGCGATGGATGTGATCCATGGCATCGACCTGACGATCGATCCCGGCGAATTCGTCGTTTTTGTCGGCCCCTCCGGCTGCGGAAAATCGACCCTTCTGCGCATGATCGCCGGTCTCGAGGAGATATCGGGCGGCGCGCTTTTGCTCGACAGCGAGCGCATGAACGAGGTGGCGCCCGCCAAGCGCGGCATCGCCATGGTCTTCCAGTCCTATGCTCTCTATCCCCATATGTCGGTTTACAAGAACCTCGCCTTCGGCCTGGAGACGGCGGGTTACAAGAAGGCCGAGATCCAGCCGAAGGTGAAGCGCGCCGCCGAGATCCTGCAGATCGAGAAGCTGTTGGAGCGCAAGCCGAAGGCGCTCTCCGGCGGCCAGCGCCAGCGTGTCGCGATCGGCCGCGCCATCGTGCGCGAGCCGCGGATATTCCTGTTCGACGAGCCGCTGTCGAACCTCGATGCCGAGCTGCGCGTGCAGATGCGCGTCGAGATCTCCCGCCTGCACCGCAGCCTCGGCAATACGATGATCTATGTCACCCATGACCAGGTCGAAGCCATGACGATGGCGGACAAGATCGTGGTGTTGAATTCCGGCCGTATCGAGCAGGTCGGCGCGCCGCTCGATCTCTATAACAATCCGGCCAACCGCTTCGTCGCCGGTTTCATCGGCAGCCCGAAGATGAATTTCCTGAAGGCCCGCATCGAGCAGGTCGGCGAGGCCGAAACCAGCATCCATGTCTGCGGCAATTCCGTCCGCCTGCCGCGCCGCCTGAACGGCGGGGCGGGAGAGGACGTCACCTTCGGCATCCGTCCCGAGCATCTTTCGCTGGCCGAAGGTACAATCGCGCTCTCGACCGTCAACGTCGATCTCGTTGAAAATCTCGGCGGTGCCACGATGCTCTACACGACGACGCCGGATAACCAACTCCTGACCGTCGCGCTTGACGGCCAGCAGAAGGTGGAGCGCGGCGCCAATGTGAAGGCCTCCTTCGATCCGGCCCGCTGCCACGTCTTCGATGCCGCCGGCAAGACGATCTAAGCGTACCGCTGCTTGACATCAGATCCTCCTCTGCCCCATCATTTCGGAAGGGGTCGCTAGAACAGGATGATTTTAGGCCGGGTCGGCCTAAAATCTGAATCCTGTTCTAAGTTAAATAGTTAGAGCATGATGTCGTCCGAAAACCGCTCACACTTTTCGGCATCATGCTCTGGGGGATGAGCATGACGCCTGAAGATAGGATTCATGCGCTTGGCATCTGGCAGGGCCCGATTGAAATCTCGCCGATAGCAGGCGGCATCACCAACAGGAACTATCTGGTCAGCGATGCCGTCGCGCGCTGCGTGGTCAGGCTCGGTACCGATATTCCGATCCATCACATCAACAGGCAGAACGAGCTTGCCGCAAGCCGTGCCGCCCATGCAGCCGGCATTTCGCCGGCGGTCATCCACCATTCGCCGGGCGTCCTGGTGCTCGAATATATCGAGGCAAGAGCGCTTTCGCCGGAGGATATCAGGAGGCCGCAAATGCTCGCCCGGGTCGTCCCCTTGGTCCGCGCTTGCCATCGCGACATTGCCCGGCATTTCCGCGGCCAGGCGATGATCTTCTGGGTCTTCCACGTCATCCGCGATTATGCCGCCAATCTGAAGGCGTCGGAAAGCGCCTATCTTCCCCTGCTGCCGGGGCTCGTTGGCAATGCCGAGACGTTGGAAGAAGCGGCAGGGCCTTTCGAGATCGCCTTCGGCCACAACGATCTGCTGGCCGCCAACTTTCTCGATGACGGCAAGCGGCTCTGGCTGATCGACTGGGACTATGCCGGTTTCAACACGCCGCTTTTCGATCTTGGCGGATTGGCCTCCAACAACGAACTCCCGGAAGCGGCCGAGCGCGCGATGCTGGAGATCTATTTCGACCGGCCGCTGACCGATGATCTCAGCCGGCGCTATGCCGCGATGAAATGCGCTTCGCTCCTGCGCGAGACGCTCTGGAGCATGATTTCGGAAATTCATTCCACCATCGATTTCGATTACGCCGGCTACACGGCCGAAAATCTCGCGCGCTTCGAGCGCGCCTATCAAGCCTTTGAACGGGATCAATAAATGACGAAGGAATTACCGAAGACGGCGAAGGCCGTGGTCATCGGCGGCGGCATCATCGGCTGCTCGACGGCCTATCATCTCGGCAAGCTTGGCTGGACCGATACCGTGTTGCTGGAGCGCAAGAAGCTTACGTCGGGCACCACCTTCCACGCCGCCGGCCTCGTCGGCCAGCTGCGCACCAGCGCCAACATCACCCAGCTTCTTGGCTATTCGGTCGATCTCTACAAGCGGCTGGAGGCGGAAACGGGTCTCGGCACCGGCTGGAAGATGAATGGCGGCCTGCGCCTTGCCTGCAACGAGGAACGCTGGACCGAGGTCAGGCGCCAGGCGACTACCGCCCAGTCCTTCGGCCTCGAAATGCAGTTGCTGACCCCGCAGGAAGCCTTCGATCTCTGGCCGCTAATGACAACAGACGATCTCGTCGGCGCCGCCTTCCTCCCAACCGACGGCCAGGCCAATCCCTCCGACATTACCCAGGCGCTGGCAAAGGGCGCCCGCATGTCAGGCGTTTCGATCTTCGAGGATATTGAAGTCCTCGACCTTGAAATCGACAAGGGAAAGATCCGCGCCGTCGTCACGGCGCAAGGGCGCATCGAATGCGAGCGCGTCGTCGTCTGCGCCGGCCAATGGACGCGCGCCTTCGCCGCCCGCTTCGGCGTCAACGTGCCGCTGGTCTCCGTCGAGCATCAATACATCATCACCGAATCCTTCGGCGTGCCCTCCAACCTGCCGACGCTGCGCGATCCCGATCGCCTGACCTACTATAAGGAGGAGGTCGGGGGCATCGTCATGGGCGGCTACGAGCCGAACCCCATTCCCTGGGCAAAGAGCGGCATCCCCGAGGGTTTCCACTACACGCTGCTCGACAGCAGTTTCGACCATTTCGAACAGATCATGGAACAGGCACTCGGCCGCGTCCCGGCGCTGGAAAATGTCGGCGTCAAGCAGCTGCTGAACGGCCCGGAAAGCTTCACGCCGGATGGTAACTTCATTCTCGGCGAGGCCCCGGAGCTGAAGAATTTCTTCGTCGGCGCTGGTTTCAACGCCTTCGGCATCGCCTCGGCTGGCGGCGCCGGCATGGCGCTTGCCGAATGGGTGACAAAGGGCGAACCGCCTTATGATCTCTGGCCGGTCGATATCCGCCGTTTCGGCCGGCCGCATTTCGATACCGACTGGGTGCGGACACGCACGCTCGAAGCCTATGGCAAGCATTACACCATGGCCTGGCCGTTCGAGGAACATTCGAGCGGCCGCCCCTGCCGCAAGTCGCCGCTCTATGACCGGCTGAAGGCGCAGGGCGCCTGTTTCGGCGAAAAGCTTGGCTGGGAAAGGCCGAACTGGTTTGCCGATCTCTTCGCCAACGAGGAGCCGAAGGATATCTACAGCTACACCAGGCAGAACTGGTTCGACGCCGTCGGCCGCGAGCATAAGGCCGTGCGCGAAGCGGCCGTCATCTTCGACCAGACCTCCTTTGCCAAATTCGTGCTGAAGGGCAGGGATGCCGAGGCAGCGCTGTCCTGGATCGCCGCCAACGATGTCGCAAGGCCTGTGGGATCGCTTGTCTACACGCAGATGCTGAACGACAAGGGCGGCATCGAATGCGACGTGACGGTCGCCCGCATCGCCGAGAACGAATATTACATCGTCACCGGTACCGGCTTCGCCACCCATGACTTCGACTGGATCGCACGCAATATCCCGGCGGCGATGCATGCCGAGCTGGTCGACGTCACGTCTGCCTATTCCGTGCTGTCGCTGATGGGACCGAATTCCCGCGCCGTGCTGGAAAAGGTGACGGGCAGCGACGTCTCGAATGCAGCCTTCCCCTTCGGCAAGGTCAGGACCATCGGCATTGCAGGCTGCCCGGTGCGGGCGTTGCGCATCACCTATGTCGGGGAGCTCGGCTACGAACTGCATGTTCCCATCGAGTATGCGACCACGGTCTATGACGTGCTGATGGCATCAGGTGGTGAGCTCGGCCTCGTCAATGCCGGTTACCGCGCCATTGAGAGCTGCCGTCTGGAAAAGGGTTATCGCGCCTGGGGATCGGATATCGGTCCCGACCATACGCCTGTTGAAGCCGGTCTCGGCTGGGCGGTGAAGATACGGAAGAATATTCCGTTCCGCGGCCGTGAGGCGATCGAACGGCAGCTTGCGGGCGGGGTGAAGAAGCGCCTCGCCTGCTTCATTCCGGAGGATGCCAATGCCGTGCTGCTCGGCCGTGAAACGATCTATCGCGACGGCAAGCGCGTCGGCTGGCTGTCGAGCGGCGGCTTCGGCTATACGCTGGGCAAGCCGATCGGCTACGGCTATGTCCGCAGCCCCGACGGCGTGACCGAGGATTTTGTCCTCTCCGGCACTTATGAGCTTGATGTCGCGCGGGAACGCATCCCTTGCAAGGTGTCGCTGTCGCCGCTCTACGATCCGGATATGGCGCGCATCAAGGCGTAGCCGGGTCTAGAACAGCGGCAGCCGGTCGTCCTGAATTAGGATCTCCAGCTTGTCGGAGACGTCCTGCGTCCACGCGCGGTGTCCTGTCAAAGCTGCCGGGAAGAGTCCGGGAAGGGTGAAAAGAGCCGCCGAGATCGCCAGGCCGGTGCGCGGGACATCGGCGATGAGAGCGGCGATTTCGCCTGCACGGGGATCGCGCAGTTCATAGCGCTCGCCGTTGCCGTGCTCGCCGATCGCATAGCGCATCCATGCCGCAACGGCGATCGCATAGGTCTCCGCCTTGTCGCCATGCGCCAGTGCCTCGGTTGCCGGTTCCAGCAGCCGCTGCGGCAGTTTCTGCGTGCCGTCCATGGCGATCTGATAGGTGCGATGCGCGATCGCCTTGTTTGCAAAGCGCGCTATCAATTCGCTGGCATAGTCATCGAGGTCGATGCCGGGAACCGCATCGAGCGTTCTTGCGGCCGCATGCATGTGGCGGTAGGCAAGGGCCGCCAGGCCGGCATCATCCATCACGTCGCGGATGAATTCATAGCCGCCGATATAACCGAGATAGGCGAGCAGCGAATGCGCGCCGTTCAGCATCCGGAGCTTCATCTTCTCATAGGCCGAAACATCCGTGACCATCAGCGCGCCGGCCTTCTCCCAGGCCGGCCGGCCATTGGCGAAATGATCTTCGATCACCCATTGAGTGAAGGGTTCGGTCTCGATCGCCGCCAGATCCTGCCGTCCGGTCAGCCGTTCGGCATCCTGGTAGGTCGCCTCGGTGCTGGCCGGCGTGATGCGGTCGACCATGGTCGAGGGGAAGGGCACATTTGCCTCGATCCATTGACGAAGTGAGGGGTCGACGCGTTCGGCGAAATCGAGAACCAGTCGTTTCAGAACGGCGCCGTTGCTCGGAAGATTGTCGCAGCTGAGCGGTGTGAAGGGGGCGATGCCCTTCGCCCGGCGCCGGGAAAGTCCCTCGACCAGATAGCCGATGACGCCGCGCGGCGCATGGCGGTTGGCAAGGTCGGCCGCCACATCGGCATGGTTGAGGTCGAGCCCTCCCGTCGCGGTATCCATGCCATAGGCCTTTTCCGTCACCGTCAGGCTGACGATGCGGATCGCCGGATCTTCCAGCCGATCGAGCAGTCCTGCCGGATCACGTGTCGCCACATGCGCCCGCAGAATGGGGCCGATCACCTGCGCTACCGTGCCCGACGTATCGCGGATCAGCATCGTATAGAGGCCGTTCTGCTCGTTCAGGTGATCGGCGACATCGGCAGTGCGCAGGCTCGCCACCTCGATGCCCCAGTCTCCGCCGCTTGTCGCAAGTGCGGCATCTGTAAACGGCGCGAAATGCGCGCGGAAGAAAGCGCCCGGCCCGAGATGCAGGATGCCGCTTTTCAGCTGGTTACGGTCATAGGCGGGAAGCTTCGCCGTCGGGGCGAGGCCGGAAAGGGTCTGCAGTCGTTCGGTCACAGCTTGTAGGCCTTCTTCGCATTGCCATAGGAAAGCTCACCTGCAACGATCTCGGCTTCCCGCTTGGAAATCCGGTGCTCGGCGGCGAGCTGGGCGAGGAAACGGCAGACTTCGCGGCGCCAGACGTCATGCCGGGCCGGAATCGAAAGCAGCGCACGCGTATCGTCGTTGAAACCCGCCATATTGGCAAAGCCGGCCGTCTCGACGACCTGGTCGAGGTAGCGTCGGATGCCGTTCGGGCTGTCGTGGAACCACCAGGGCGGGCCGATCATCAGGCAGGGCCAATGGCCGACCATTGGCGCCATCTCGCGCGCATAGGTCGTCTCGTCGAGCGTGAAGAGCAGCACGCGCAGCCCCGGCGCATGGCCGTATCTTGAAAGCAGCGCATTCAGGCCGCCGACCCAGTCGGTGGGTGTCGGGATATCGGCGCCCATATTGGGGCCTCGGGTCGAGAAAAGTCCGCGGTCGGTGTTGCGTCTGGAGCCGGCATGGATCTGCATCACCATGCCGTCCTCAGCCGAAAGCCCGGCCATCTCGGTCATCATCTGGCCACGGAAGAGCTCGGCCTCCCCGGCCGAAAGCGGTCCCTTCAGCGCCTTCTCGAGCAACGCCTGCTTTTCCGCAAGCGGCAGATCTGATGTAAAGGCTGTGGGCACGCCGTGATCGGTCGCGGTGGCGCCGAACTGGCGGAAATAGGCGCGTCGGCGCCGATGCGCCTCGATCAGACCGTCCCAGCGCGTCACGTCGGTGCCGGTGATCTCTCCGAACTTGACAAGATTGTCGCGGAAGCCGACGGCGTCGGGATCGGTGACACTGTCCGGCCTGTAGGTGGTGCGCACCTTGCCGATCCATCCGTCGGCCGCCATCTTCTGGTGATGCGCCAGAGGATCGAGCGCCCCATCTGTCGTCGCGATCGTTTCGATGCCGAATCGCTGATGCAGCGCCCGCGGGCGGAATTCGGGAAGGGCAAGCTGGGCATTGATATGATCGTAGAGCGCATCGGCATTGTCAGCCGTCAGCGGCTCCGTGCAGCCGAGTACGGCCGACATGGCGTGGTCGACCCAGAGGCTCGAAGGCGTTCCGCGGAAGAGATGATAATGCGCGGCAAAGCTCCGCCAGATCGCCCGCCCCTCAGCCACCGGCTTGCCGTCGAGCCGCGGCACGCCGAGTTCGTCCAACGTGACGCCGACGCTGTGCAGCATGCGGAAGAGATAGTGATCGGGAATGACCAGCAGCGAAGCCGCGTCTTCAAAGGGCTTGTCGTCGGCGAACCAGGAAGGTTCAGTATGCCCGTGCGGACTGACGATCGGAAGATTGCGCACTGTCTCGTAGAGGTCTCGCGCGATGGTCCGTGTTGCCGGATCAGCCGGAAAAAGCCGGTCCGGATGAAGAAAGCCGTTTCCTGCATCCATCAGTATTCCTCCCTGATGGATAAGGGCCTACCCCACAACACCAGGCGCGGCAAGGTCTTTTAGTAACCAAACGGTACAGTTTTGCGCATGGCTGCACTGGGCATGGAAAGCATTGACGCGGCGACCTATTTCCGGTTTGCAGAACCATCTGTTCTGCCGGTTTCGGCAAAGGAGGGTCTAGAGCCTTTCCGGGTTAGATTGTAGCATTCTGTTGGCTCAAACGGAGTCGGATGGTCGACCCGCCGGCGCGCGTCGCAGCCAAGCTCTACGGCCAAGCCGGCCGGTCGATCAGCCGGCCCGTTTCAGCCAACCTTCCCGCAGATTTGCCTGGCAAATCTGCAAGACTTAGAAGCGCCGGACGCACCTATTGCTTCGCATAGCGAAGCAGTGCGGCCGGTGGGCCGGGCATCTTTCCGTCAGGGCAAAGGCGATCGGCTCGGACGTACCAAGGGGTATGCCCTTCGCCAATCGCCTTTGCCCTGACGAAAATCTGCTCCGGCGGAATCCTGCAATCTAACCCGGAAAGGCTCTAATGTCCGACGAGACGAACCGCATCACCCAGCTGGAAGAAATGCTGGCCCACCAGGCAAAGACGATCGAAGAGCTTTCCGATCAGCTCGCCGAGCAATGGAAAACGGTCGAACAGATGCGCACCAAGCTCGACCGGCTGACCGAACGCTTCCTGTCGCTCGAGGAGCAGTCACTGGAGGCGCCTGGCATCACCCGCCCGCCGCATTATTGACGGCACGCGGCGCAATGCCGCGTGCCTGTCTCATTAGGATGGTGAATCAGACGCCGCCGATGCAGAGATATTTCATTTCCAGATAGTCGTCGGCGCCGTGCCGCGAGCCTTCGCGGCCGAGGCCGGATTGCTTGATGCCGCCGAAGGGCGCCGTCTCGGAGGACATCAGGCCGGTATTGATGCCGATCATGCCGTATTCCAGCGCTTCCGCCACCCGCCAGACCTTTTTCAGATCGCCGGCGTAGAAATAGGCGGCGAGGCCGAACTCCGTGTCGTTGGCCTGTTGAATGACATCCTCGACCGTGTCGAAGCGAAAGAGCGGCGCCACCGGCCCGAAGGTCTCCTCGCGCGCCACCTTCATGCCGCGCGCAACGCCGGTCAGCACCGTCGGCGTGAAGAAAGTGCCGGCGCCGTCGATGCGCTTGCCGCCGATCAGCACCTTGGCGCCCTTGGCAAGCGCATCGCTGACATGATCTTCCACCTTGGCAAGGCCTTGCTCGTCGATCAGCGGCCCGATCACGACACCCGGCTTGAAGCCGTCGCCGACCGACATCTCGGCGACCTTGGCGGCAAGCTTGGCTGCGAAGGCGTCATAGACGTTCGACTGGACATAGAGACGGTTGGCACAGACGCAGGTCTGGCCGGCATTGCGGTATTTGGAGGCGATCGCGCCTTCGACGGCAGCGTCGAGATCGGCATCGTCAAAGACGATGAAGGGCGCGTTGCCGCCGAGCTCCAGGCTCACCTTTTTGATCTGGTCGGCGCACTGCCGCATCAGGATGCGGCCGACCTCCGTCGAACCGGTGAAGCTGATCTTGCGTACCTTTTCGTTGCCGCAGAGCTCGCGGCCGATTGCCGGGCCGTCGACCCCGACGATGACGTTGAAGACGCCTGCCGGAATGCCGGCCTGCTCGGCGAGTACGGCAAGCGCGATCGCCGTCAGCGGCGTCTGTTCTGCGGGCTTCGAGACCACGGTGCAGCCGACGGCAAGCGCCGGAGCGATCTTGCGGGTGATCATCGCCGCCGGGAAATTCCACGGCGTGATCGTGCCGACGACGCCGACCGGCTGCCGGATGACGATCATCCGTTTATCGTCGGAAGGCGCGGGGATCGTCTCGCCATAGATGCGTTTGGCTTCTTCCGCATACCATTCGATATAGGCCGCGGCATAGAGGATCTCGCCGCGCGCTTCCGGGAACGGCTTGCCCATTTCGGCGGTCAGGATTGCGGCGAGTTCGTCGGCATTGGCGACCATCAGGTCGAACCATTTGCGCAGGATCGCGCTGCGCTCCTTGGCCGGACGGGCTGCCCAGGCCGGCTGGGCGGCATGAGCCGCATCGATCGCCGCCCGCGTCTCGGCCGCACCCATATCGGGCAGCGAGGCGAGCAACTCACCGGTTGCCGGGTTCAGAACGTCGAATGTCCGAGTGGCATCGCCTGATGTCCAGACCCCGCCGATATAGCCGGCATCGCGCAGCAGGGGCGAGGAGAAGGGAACGTGCTTGGTCAGTGCGGTGGTGAAAGCCATGTCATATCCTCCTTGGGAGTGCGGCTGCCGGTTGCCGGCAGCCCGCTGAAATCCGGGTTCGGTGCGGTCACTTGCCCGCGCTCGCCTCCAGCATTGAGGCTTCGAGAATATCGAGCGCCTCGCCGAGGACCTCGTCCTGGATGGTGATCGGTGCGAGGAAGCGGATGACGTTTCCGTGGGTGCCGCAGGTGAGCAGGATCAGACCCTTGTCGAGCGCGATCAGCCGCACCCGGTTGGCGAATTCCGCGCTCGGCAGTCCCGTCGTCCGGTCGTTGAATTCGACCGCGTTCATGAAACCCGGCCCGCGGATGTCGACGATCTCCGGCACCGTCTCGCGCAACGATTCCAGCCGCTGCTTCAGCCGCCCGCCGAGCTGGTTGGCCCGGTTGCAGAGATCCTCGTCGACAATGACGTCGAGCACGGCATGGGCGGCCGCGATACCGAGCGGATTGCCGCCATAGGTGCCGCCGAGCCCGCCCGGTCCCGGCGCATCCATGATTTCGGCGCGGCCGGTGACGGCGGCGAGCGGAAAGCCGCCGGCCAGGCTCTTTGCCATCGTTGTCAGGTCAGGCGCCACCTCGTGGTGATCCATTGCGAACATCCTGCCGGTGCGGGCAAAACCGGTCTGCACCTCGTCGGCGATCAGCAGGATGCCGTGCTGGTCGCAGAGCTCGCGCAGCGCCTTCATGAAGGCGGCGGGGGCCGCATAGAAGCCGCCTTCGCCCTGCACCGGCTCGATGATGATGGCGGCGACGCGCTGCGGATCGACATCGGCGGCGAAGAGCTTCTTCAACGCCGCCAGCGACTGATCGGCGGTGACGCCGTGCAGCTCGATCGGGAAGGGAACGTGGAACACATCGCCCGGCATCGCGCCGAAACCGACCTTGTAGGGCACGACCTTGCCGGTCAGCGCCATGCCCATGAAGGTGCGGCCATGGAAGCCGCCGCCAAAGGCGATGACGGCCGAACGGCCGGTTGCGGCGCGCGCGATCTTGACGGCGTTCTCGACCGCTTCGGCGCCTGTCGTCACGAAGATCGTCTTCTTCTCGAAGTCGCCGGGCACCAGAGCGTTCAGCCGTTCGGCCAGATGGACGTAGCTTTCATAGGGCACCACCTGATGGCAGGTATGGGTGAAGCGGTCGAGCTGATCCTTGACCGCTGCGATGACCCGGGGATGGCGGTGGCCGGTGTTGAGAACGGCGATGCCGGCGGCGAAATCGATGTAGCGGCGGCCCTCCTTGTCCCAGATCTCCGCATTCTCTGCGCGATCCGCATAAATCTGTGTCGTCATGCCGACGCCGCGTGAAATAGCAGCGTTCTTCCGGTCCGTAAGGTTGATCGCGTTCATCGATGCGCTCCTGCGCTGAAAAGGGGCTTCAGAACTATCTTGCATAAGTTCTGCAAGATGTGTAGAAAGTTCCTACATTTTTCCTGCAAGAAATCAAGCGACATTTTTTGCTTCAAACATCGCGCTTTTTGATGAAGGCTCTGGGGCGATTGGAATCGGGGATACTTTCGGATGAACGATAATAGACCTGTACGCTACAAGGTGGCGGAAGCCGCGCGGCTGGCAGGCGTTTCGGCCTCGACGCTGCGCCTCTGGGAAAGCCAGGGTCTGGTGGTTCCCGGCCGTTCGGAAACCGGTCATCGGCAATACAGCGCCGACGACGTGGCGCGGTTGAAGCGCATCTCCTGGTATCGTGTCGAGCGTGGCCTCAATCCCGCGGCAATCCGCGAGGCGCTGGAGAGCGAGGAGCCCTCCGCTGATAGCGCCGAGGCAAGCCAGGACAACGGTCTCGGCCGCAAGCTGCGCAGCCTGCGCCATGCGAGCGGCAAGACGCTCGATCAGGTGGCCGGCGACATCGGCGTCACCTCGTCGACGCTCTCGACGCTGGAGCGCACCTCGCAGGGCGTCAGTTTCAAGACGCTGCATGATCTTGCCGAATATTACGGCACCACCGTCTCCCGCCTTTCCGGCGAAGAAAGCGGGGACGTGCCGGTGCTGGTGCGCGCCGGCGAATGGCGCAAGTGGCCGGAAACAACGCCGGGTGTCACGGTGCAGCTCCTTGCCGAAGGCCGCAGGATGATGGATTGCCATCGTTTCGTGCTGGCGCCGGGTGCTGCCAGCGAAGGCGCCTATCGCCACGAGGGCGAGGAATTCATGCATGTTCTGTCCGGCCGGCTCGAACTGGTGCTCGACAGCGATCAATTCTTCGATCTCGGGCCTGGCGATTCACTTTATTTCGAAAGCCGCCGCGACCATTCCTGGCGCAATCGCCACGATGGCGAAACCGTGCTTCTCTGGATTAACACGCCGCCGACTTTCTGAACCGCCAGCACGATGCGAAGATTAAGAGAGGTAGAGCGTCCTAAATCCGTCCGAGAGGACGCACGGCACTCTAGTGGCAGGAAAGCGGTTTCGCATTCTGCGCCTTTGCGCTATAGCGCTGCTGCATAATTCCTTAAATCGGAATCGATTTGAGGATAAAATTATGCAGCCATTCAAAGTGCTACAGCGTCCTTTGCGGCTCTCGAAAAGACGCGCGGCGCTGTAGGGGATGCATTCGAACGAAAGACAGTCTCATGGCGGCGACCATACGTTTTCACGAAGGCGATATTTCCGCGGCCGATGCCGCCCGCTACACCGGCGCGATAGCAATCGACACCGAAACGCTCGGCCTGGTGCCGCGCCGCGATCGGCTCTGCGTCGTCCAGCTTTCGCCGGGTGACGGCACCGCCGATATCATCCGCATCGCCGCCGGCCAGAAGCAGGCGCCCAATCTTGCCGCCCTGCTCGAAGACCCCACCCATCAGAAGATCTTTCATTACGGCCGCTTCGATATTGCCGTGCTCTTCCATACTTTCGGCGTCACGACGACCCCGGTTTTCTGCACCAAGATCGCCTCGCGCCTGATCCGGACCTATACGGATCGCCACGGCCTCAAGGATAATCTCAAGGAGATGCTCGACGTCGATGTCTCCAAGGCGCAGCAATCTTCCGATTGGGCGGCCGAGACGCTGTCTCCGGCCCAGCTCGAATATGCCGCGTCCGACGTGCTTTATCTGCATGCGTTGCGCGATAAGCTGACGGAACGCCTGATCCGCGACGGCCGCTACGATCATGCGACGGCCTGCTTCGAATTCCTGCCGACCCGCGCCAAGCTCGACCTGCTCGGCTGGGAAGAGGCCGATATCTTCGCCCACAGCTGAGCGAATGGCCTTCATTCTGCGACATGCATGAAAAACACGGACCGTGGACAGGCTTGTCCGCGGCCGTTAGCGATTCATTAACGCCTGTTTATTAACATTCCTGTTAATTTTTATGCATTCGATGACGCCGAAACTGCGTCATGCGGACAGGAGGATCTGCTGGGATGCAAGGGGGCCGGATGAGCGCGGTCCTTTTCTAGAGCCTGCTTTCATCGTCACTTTACGAAAGGAGCATGCCATGTTGACTCCCGTTCGTGCAGCGTCCAATGCAAGCTTTTCGTCCCAGGGTCAGACAGCGGCGATCGTCGCCAGCGGTCTCGGCCACTCCGTGATTGCCCCCCCGCCCGTCAACGCCGTCGAAGCCGCAGACCTCAATTCCGCCATTGCCGGCAAGCTCAATATTCTGCTCCTTGCGGCGCGCGAGCGCATGGTCGAAGCCCTTTTCGATGTCATCGATGCGGCAGGCCGCTCGATCTCGCTGGATCGTGGCGACGACGAGAGCAATCTTGCCTTCGCCTCTCGGCTGGCCGATGCCATCCGGCAGCTGCCAACCGCTGGGATCGACGAGGTTGAGCGCCAGCTCACCGAGCAGGGGCATAGCGTGCCGCTCCGGACAATCGCCGAGGCCCTGAAGAACCCGACCGGCCCTGAAGCCGCCCGCATCGTCGCCTATCTGGAAATCGTCCGCTACAAGGATCGCGACCTCGCCGCCCGCGCCGTCGTCCGCTCCTATGGCCAGAATGACGCTTCGCCGATGCGCGCCGAAGCTCGCCCAGAGATCCGGCTGCATGAGGACAGCCTGCCTGCCGCCATGCGCCAGCCGGCAGACAAGGTGCCCGCGCCGGCCGATTCGCTGATCGAGGCCGCAGCTCTGACGACCACCGAAGAAGCGCTTATCGCCGAATCCGTGGAAGCTGCCGATCCGGAAACGTCGCAGGCTGAAAACCGGGCTCAGCCCACCCCTGCGACGGCAAGGGAGGTCGCCCCGGAAAAGTCTGCGTCGCAGGAGATCGAAACCCGGCAAGCCTCATCGACGGAAGCCGCAGCGGCCGACGATACGCAGGAAACGCCGGAGCCGCCTGCCATCCAGCCCCACGCGATGTCGGAAAAGGTCGATCCTGTCATTCCCAGGAACTGGGCAGGAATCGTTGCCTCCATGACCGAAGAAGTCTCCGAGCTGATCGCCACGATCATCCGCGAGCAAGACGTCGAAACCGTGCTGGAGGATGTTGCCGTCGAGGCGGCCGTGGAGATTGATGCGATCCTCGACGACGCCGTCATCAGCGATGCGACCGAGACCTTGAGGCAGCCGGCCGAATTCACAGCACCCGATCCCCGCCAATCGACAGCACTTCGCCCACCGCAGATGGATATTGAGGCGGCGGCGGCAGCCCGTCAGCCGAAAGAAATCTCCGCGCAACCGCAGATGATGCCGATCCCCGAGACGGCCGAGGCTTCCTATGTGCCGCTGGCGGCAAAGATGCCGGAGGGCCTTGCCTATAGCCAGCTGCCCTACCAATTCGCCAAGGATACGCCATCAAACGAGAAGGCGGGCGAAACGCACCACCAGCATCAGCACCACCGCGACGACGGGTCCGAGGATCAGCAACAGGCACAGTCCGGTGGCGAGGATGCCGAGCCCGATGCCGAAACGACCGACGCGGCATCCGGGCGGAGGACGCCGAGGATGATTGATGCCGAACCGTCGGCTTATCAGCCAAGCCGCCCGGCCGACGACCCGGTCTATGCGCTCTATCAGCGCATGGTCGGCTGGGAATAACACTTTGATCGCCTGAAAATGAAGAACCCGCCGGATCGCTCCGGCGGGTTCTTCAATTCAAAGGCGGATGCGAGGCTTATTCGCCGCCGCGGTTCTTCAGGGCTGCGCCCAGGATGTCGCCGAGCGAAGCGCCGCTGTCGGACGAACCGAACTGGGCAACGGCTTCCTTCTCTTCCGCAATCTCCAGAGCCTTGATGGACAGCATGATCTTGCGGTCCTTCTTGGAGAAGTTGGTGACGCGGGCGTCGAAGACCTGGCCGACCGAGAAGCGCTCAGGGCGCTGTTCGTCGCGGTCGCGGGCGAGATCGGCGCGACGGATGAAGGAAGTGATGTCTTCGTGGTTGACGAGCTTCACTTCGACACCGCCGTCGTTGACCGCGATGACTTCGCAGGAAACGACTGCATTCTTGCGCAGGTCGCCAGAAGCAGCGGCGTCGCCGACTGCATCCTTGCCGAGCTGCTTGATGCCGAGCGAGATGCGTTCCTTCTCGACATCGACGTCGAGAACGACGGCCTTGACGACGTCACCCTTGTTGAACTCCTCGATGACCTGTTCGCCCGGACGGTTCCAGTCGAGGTCGGAGAGGTGCACCATGCCGTCGACATCGCCGTCGAGGCCGATGAACAGGCCGAATTCGGTCTTGTTCTTGACTTCGCCTTCGACTTCAGTGCCGGCCGGATGGCTGCGGGCGAATGCTGCCCACGGATTTTCCAGCGTCTGCTTGAGGCCGAGCGAAATACGGCGCTTGGACGGGTCGACTTCGAGAACGACGACTTCGACTTCCTGGCTCGTGGACAGGATCTTGCCGGGGTGAACGTTCTTCTTGGTCCAGGACATTTCCGAGATGTGGATCAGGCCTTCGATGCCTGGCTCCAGCTCGACGAATGCACCATAGTCGGTGATATTCGTAACGGTACCGGAAATCTTCTTGCCTTCCGGATACTTGGCCTGGATGCCATCCCACGGATCGCTCTCGAGCTGCTTCATGCCGAGCGAGATACGGTGGGTTTCCTGGTTGATGCGGATGATCTGAACCTTGACCTGCTGGCCGATGTTCAGGATTTCCGACGGATGGTTCACACGGCGCCATGCCATGTCGGTGACGTGCAGCAGGCCGTCGATGCCGCCGAGGTCAACGAACGCACCGTAATCGGTGATGTTCTTGACGACGCCGTCAACAACCTGGCCTTCTTCGAGGTTCTGGACGATTTCAGAACGCTGCTCGGCACGGGATTCTTCCAGAACCGTACGGCGCGAAACCACGATGTTGCCGCGGCGCTTGTCCATCTTGAGGATTTCGAAGGGCTGCGGATTGTGCATCAGCGGGGTCACGTCGCGGATCGGGCGAATATCGACCTGAGAACGCGGCAGGAAGGCGATCGCACCGTCGAGGTCGACCGTGAAGCCGCCCTTGACCTGGTTGAAGATCACGCCTTCGACGCGCTCGCCAGCTTCGAACTTGGCTTCGAGCTTGACCCAGCTTTCTTCGCGGCGAGCCTTCTCGCGCGACAGAACGGCTTCGCCAAGCGCGTTTTCGATGCGCTCGACATAAACTTCGACTTCGTCGCCGACCTTCAACAGGCCGTCCTTGGCGCGCGCGCCGAATTCCTTGAGCGCGATGCGGCCTTCAACCTTCAGGCCGACGTCGACAACGGCGACGTCCTTCTCGATGCCCGTGACGATGCCCTTGGTGACATAGCCTTCGGCCAGGTCGTTCTTGGCAAAGGACTCTTCGAGAAGAGCCGCGAAATCCTCGCGGGAGGGGGTAGCTACTGACATAAAATCTCCTGCGTGTCCTGAAACGGAAGCGGACACGTATGCGCCGGTTGGTTTGCGTTGAACGGGCCTGAACCCAGTCCGCCCTCTCACGAAGGCAATCCGGCGCTTGGACGGAATTTCAGGCTTGCTATATTAGAAGCGATCCATGCTCAGAGCACGCAAAATCGCTTGAATTTAGGCATTTCGGCTCAAGACCGCATCGATGATCGATTGAGCAGCTTGAAACGCGGCCTCTATACTCATTTCCGACGTATCAAGCAAGTGCGCATCGACCGCTGGTTTCAAAGGGCTGTCGGCCCGTCCCATGTCGCGTTCGTCGCGCCGCTTGACGTCCTCGAAGATCGCATCGAAATCTGCCGCAGCGCCCTTGCCGAGGATCTCGTCATAACGGCGTCTTGCGCGAACTTCCGGCGACGCCGTTACATAGAGTTTCACCGGCGCATCCGGGCAGACGACGGTGCCGATATCGCGCCCATCGAGCACGGTTCCCGGGGCTTTTGCCGAAAACCGCCGTTGCGCCTCGACCAGAGCCCGGCGCACCGCCGGCATGACAGCAATCTTCGAGGCAGCTTCGCCGATCTCATGTTTGGAAAGTATATCGCGATCCAATCCAGCGAGTTCAACCTCTCTTGCGATCTTTTCCGCTACCGCCTCGTCGTCGAGCGGCAGGCCGGCATCGAGCAGCGCCTTGGCCGTGGCGCGATAGGTCAGGCCGGTATCCAGATGATGGAAGCCATATTGGTCGGCGATGCGGCGTGAAAGCGTGCCCTTGCCGGCTGCCGCCGGGCCATCGATGGTGATAATGAAGGTCTTGTTTGTCATCAAATCAATCCTGCGGCACCGCGCCGAAACGGCGAATGAGTTTGTCGTCGCGGAATTGCCGCGGCTCGTAGATCATTCCGGCACCTCGTCGATCTTTGCTCCAAGACCGGTCATCAGCTGCATGAATTCGGGAAAGCTGGTCGCGATCATCGCCGTGTCGTCGATCGTGACAGGATGCTCCGAGGCAAGCCCCATGACAAGGAAGCTCATGGCGATGCGATGGTCGAGATGTGTGCTGACCTTGCCGTCGGTAGCGTTGCCGAGGCCCTTGCCGTCAGGCCGGCCGCGCACGATGAGAAAATCCTCGCCTTCGTCGCAATCCACCCCATTGAGTTTCAGTCCGTCGGCCACAGCGGAAAGACGGTCGGACTCCTTGACGCGCAGTTCCTCAAGCCCCTTCATGACGGTGACGCCCTCGGCGAAACAGGCGGCGACGGCGAGAATAGGATATTCGTCGATCATCGACGGCGCGCGATCTTCGGGAATGGTCACGCCCTTGAGTTCGGAATGGCGCACGCGCAGATCCGCCACGTCCTCGCCGCCGGCAAGACGCGCATTCAGCACCTCGATATCAGCCCCCATCTCCTGCAGCGTCAGGATCAGCCCGGTACGGGTCGGGTTCATCAGCACGTTGACGATGGTGATGTCGGAGCCGGGGACAAGCAGCGCTGCAACCAGCGGGAAGGCGGTGGAGGAGGGATCACTGGGAATGTCGATCACCTGGCCCTTCAGCTTGCCGCGGCCTTCGAGCCGGATCGTGCGGACGCCGTCCTCGTCCGTCTCTACGGAAAGGGCGGCGCCGAAACCCTGCAGCATCTTTTCGGTATGGTCGCGCGTCATCACCGGCTCGATGACCGTGGTGACACCTGGCGTATTGAGGCCGGCAAGCAGCACGGCCGATTTCACCTGGGCGGATGCCATCGGCACCCGATAGCGGATCGGGCTCGGCGTTCCCGGGCCTCTGAGCGTCACCGGCAGCCTGTCGCCCTCGGAGGCGCTGACCTGCACGCCCATTTCGCGCAGCGGATTGAGCACGCGGCCCATCGGCCGTTTCGAAAGCGAGGCGTCGCCGATGAAGGTGGAGCGAAAGTCGTAGGTGCCGACGAGGCCCATGGTCAGCCGCACGCCGGTGCCGGCATTGCCGAAGTCGAGCGGCGCGTCAGGTGCAAGCAGCGCACCGTTGCCGGTGCCCTCGATCACCCATTGTTCGCCCACCTTGCGGATTCTGGCGCCCATTGCCTGCATTGCGCGGCCGGTATTGATCACGTCCTCGCCTTCGAGCAGGCCGGTGATCCGGGTTTCGCCGGAAGCAAGCCCGCCGAACATAAAGGAACGATGCGAGATCGACTTGTCGCCCGGAATACGCACGCTGCCCGTAAGACCGGCGGATTTGCGGGCGGTGGCGGGCCTGGGCGCAGAGCCGTGCAACATGCGTAATCCTTTGCAAATGCAGTCTATTTTTGCCACAAGACAGGCTTGGCCGGTCGCAATTCCCGTCCGCTTCTGCAGCTGTTGCGGCTCGTTAACACAAACGCGCCGGGCGGTCATCCGTCGGCTTGCCAAAAACCCCGGGCTTCGATCGCAAAGTTTGGCTTTGACATGGGAAGCCACAGCGATTAAGGGGACCGGCTTATAAATTCCGATGGAACGCCGGCTTGATCGGCATTTGCCGAATCTCTTATTCGGTCATTCACACGAGGCTTATAGTGGCGAAAGCGGAACTTGGAACCAAGCGTACCGATCCGGAAACCGGCAAGAAGTTTTATGATCTGAACCGGGATCCGATCGTTTCTCCTTATACCGGCAAGTCCTATCCTCTGTCCTTCTTCGAAGAAACCTCGGCGATCGCCGAAGTTGCCGAAGAAGACGAGGTCGCGGAAGTCGATACTGAAAACACCGAAGTCGAACTGGTTTCGCTGGAAGATGCCGATGAAGCCGCCGGCGGCGACGACATTCCCGATATCGGCGATGACGATGTTGAAATCGAAGGCGACGACGACGACGATACCTTCCTCACACCGGACGAAGACGACGACGATGACGACATGAGCGACATCATCGGCGTGACCGGCGACGACGACGAAGTCTGACGACTGCATTTCGGCCCGGCGAGGAAAAAATTCTCCGGGCCGCATTTTTTTAGGCTTGCTATCTCTGAAAACCGGAAGTAATAAGCCGCCACTCCGCAGGGCACGCCTTGAGGAGTATCCCAGGACCGGCCTCGAGCCGGACCACCTTGATGGGGCTATAGCTCAGCTGGGAGAGCGCTTGCATGGCATGCAAGAGGTCAGCGGTTCGATCCCGCTTAGCTCCACCAGCCTACGCTCTTCGAGCTTCGGCTCGGCAAGCCGAAAGGCTCGACCGGACGAGGGCGAGAAGGAAGCGGAGGCTGCCGCGCCGAAGTTGCGAAGCAACATAGGCGGGCTATGATCCTTCCATGAAGTATGTCTACATTCTCAAGAGTGTCGAATTTCCGGATCGTTATTACGTTGGCGTGACGAGTGACCTGAAGTCGCGCCTGGCGAAGCACAACGCCGGGGAGGTCTCTCATACCTCGAAATACGTCCCTTGGTCTCTCAAGACCTATGTCGCTTTTTCCGATGAAGCGCAGGCCTTTGCTTTCGAGAAATATCTGAAGTCGGCGTCGGGCAGGGCATTCGCAAAGAAAAGACTCTAACTGCCCCGACCGCAACTCCGGCAGGCCGCCTGCGCAGCCCGCCGGCGCCTTGCGTTCACATCTCGACGATAACAGCCGTCACCCGCTTGACCACCGGCAGCATCAATAGCAGGACGGGAAAGGCGATCGCCCAGGAGAGCGCCCATGCGGAGGGCCACATGGCAAGGGCAGGCGCGGTCAGGCCTTGTGCTCTCACGATGCTGATCGCCGAGACGACTGAGGTCATCAACAGCGAGAGGATGAGCGGCATGACCACCGTATTGTAACGTTTGGGGAGTTTGCCTTTGGGCATTTTGATCTCCGTAAGGTGCCGATCAGACAATTGCGCAGCGCCGATCGGCGGGTTGCGCGTTGATTGACGTAAACGCTTACGGAGCTTCGATCTGAAGCAACGCCGTTTCTATGGCCGAAAATGTGTTGCCATTCAAGTCCGCCCCCATCCGCTTCCGATCGCCTTTGCCAATTCCTCAATGAGAGGATGTATGTTCGTTGCTGGAATCTCAGCGATTCGGCTCCAGGACCCTCAGCCAATGACCAGATCAAGACGCCGTCGCATCATCCGGACCCGACGAACCCTGACCGGGCTCGCCCTCGTCGGCTCGATCTCGTTTCTGGCTGGCATGACCGATGCGACCGGTCTTCTGCTGACCGGCGATTTCGTCTCCTTCATGACAGGCAACACGACGCGGGCGGCACTGGCCTTGAGTGAGGGCAATCTTTATCACGCGGCGGTCCTGATCTCCGCCATCGTCGTTTTCGTGCTCGGCAACGCGGCTGGGGTCGTCATCGCTCATGTCTCCGAGCGCCGCATCTTCGTGGTGCTCGGCTGCGTCGGTCTCGTCCTGGCGCTCGCCTCGATGATGACGGTGCAGAACATGCTGTTCGCTCGGTTCTACATGATCGTTTTTTCCATGGGCATGGTGAACGCTGCCGTCGAACACATCGAAGGCCTGCCGATCGGCCTAACCTATGTGACCGGCGCCCTGTCGCGCTTCGGCCGCGGCATCGGCCGCTGGATCATCGGCGACCGCCATATCGAATGGACGATCCAGATTGTGCCCTGGGGGGGCATGATGCTTGGCGCGATCGTCGGCGCCGTCCTGACGCGGCTGACGGGCGCGCATGCACTGTGGCTGGTCTCCCTCTTCGCCATGGTGCTTGCACTTGCTGCCATGTTCATCCCGCGGCCGCTTCAGCGGCGCTTCAACCAGAAGATCGCGCCATATCGATCGGCCGCTGCGCGCGTGAAATAGAACCGTCGCATTCCTGTTACCGTCGAATCGGATAGAAAGGACCGCCGCCAATCCCCAAGGAGTGGGTCTTGTTCCTGATTTCGAAGCTTGTCTGGATTTTCGCTCAACCGCTGTCGCTGGCATTCTTCCTCGTCTTTTTTGCCCTGCTTGCCGGTCTTCTGCGCTGGCGTACCTTAAGTATCCTCGGCGCAACGGGTGCGGCCCTCATCCTTTTCGTCACGCTCTACACCACGGCCGGCAACCTTCTGATGCAGGGTCTCGAGCAGCGCTTCACAAAGCCCGCCGCTGATCCGGGTAGCCTGCAATGCATGATCGTGCTCGGCGGCGCCTTCGAAAATGAGGTGAACACGGCGCGCCACGGCATAGAATTAAACGGCGGGGCCGACCGCTTCATCGAAGCCTTGCGGCTTGCGCAGAAATTTCCGCAGTCGCGCATTCTGGTATCGGGCGGCGACGGCTCCATTTCGGGCATCTACGAAGGCGATGCGGCGGCATCCGAGCGCTTCTTCCCGCTCTTCGGCGTTGGCAGGGATCGCCTGATCGAAGAGAGGCAATCGCGCACGACCTTTGAAAACGCCGTTAACACCAAGGAATTCCTGGCAAGCCAGGGGCTTTCCAATTGCCTGCTGATCACGTCGGGTTTCCACATGCCGCGGTCCGTCGGCATCTTCCGCAAGCTCGGCATCGATATCGTGCCCTGGCCGACCGATTATCGCACCGATGGCCAGGTGAGGCTCGGGCTCGATTTCACCCAGCCGAACCTCAACGCGCAGAACCTGGCGACGGCGATCCGCGAATGGTACGGCTTGGTGGGATATTATCTCGCCGGTCGCACGTCGGAACTTTATCCGCAATAGAGCGCCGCGCGTCCAACAGGACGCGCCAAGGACGCTCTATCACTTTGAATTTGCGAATGACTCGAAAATCGATTCCGATTTCGGGTCTTGCGCTGAGCTATTTCTTCGAGATGGTGACGAATTTCGTGCCGCGGACGCGGGCCGTCACGATGCAGGGATCACCTTCGGTGCGGTCGCAGAAACGCGGATGCATCTTCATCGCCAGCACCATGTTGCCGAAGCGCTGGACGAAATCGTAGCCATAGATCTGCGCCGTCGCGATCATGAAATAACCGCCCTCGGCAACCTGCAGGTAGAAATTATAGGTGCAGCCGTCGTCATTGCATTGCGGCCCCTTCTGCCCGTCGCAGGTCAGCTGGCCCTCGTTGACCACCGCATCGATCAGGCCATCATTGTTGATGTCCTGCCGGATGATGAAGCCGTCGGCAAATTCGGCCGTCTTGCACTGCTCCTGGAAGTGTTTCTTCTCGTAGATCTCAGGATCCGAGATCAACGATTGCTGGCCGAAGGCGACAGCCGGCATGACAAGCAGCAGGACGATATTCAGAACGGCGAGCACCAGCGTTTTCACGGCTTTCCTCTTTTGGATAAAGGCTCTGTAGCCCAATGCATGTCGTCCAAAAGTGTGCAGCGGTTTTGGGACAAAGACATGCATCAAATAAAGACCTTCGCTTTATGACGCCGCCGCCTTGCGCCGCCCTTGCCGCCGTGGTTCTTTCCCGAGAATAGGTAGAGCATGATGTCGTCCGAAAACTGCTGACATTTTTCGCCATCATGCTCTGAAACTTCTGCCGGTTCCGAGGTTCGCATGTCCTTGCTCGTCTATCTCGATTATGCCGGCATTGCGCTGTTTGCCGCGACGGGCGCGCTCGCCGCCTCGCGCAAGCAGCTGGACCTGATCGGTTTTCTGTTTTTCGCCATGGTGACGGGAACGGGCGGCGGCACGGTCCGCGATATCGTGCTCGGCCGCGTGCCGGTCTTCTGGGTTCTGAACCCGGCCTATATCCTCGTCTGCTGCGTCATGGGCGTCATCGTTTTCTTCACCGCCCACCTGCTGGAATCGCGCTATCGCCTGCTGATCTGGCTGGATGCGATCGGCCTTGCCGCCTATTGCGTGATCGGCGCCGCCAAGGGCCTCGCCGCCACCGGCTCGCCGACCATCTCGATCGTCACCGGCACGCTGACGGCGACCTTCGGTGGCATCCTGCGCGATCTGATGGCAAACGAGCCTTCGGTGCTGTTGAGGCCGGAAATCTACGTGACCGCAGCCCTCATCGGCTCCGGCGTCTTCACGCTCGCCAATGCGCTCGGAGTGCAGCTCTATCTTGCGTCTGCCTGCGGCGTCGTGGCGGCCTTTGCGGTGCGCGGTGGAGCCCTGTGGTTCGGCTGGACCTTCCCCACCTACAGGCACAAGCCTGGCCGGCATCCGGACGATGTCATGTGAAGCCTAATGCATGTCGCCCAAAAAGTGCGCAGCGGTTTTGGGACACCGACATGCATAAAAAAAGGATCTAAAGGGCGTCGCATGAGGCCGATCCGGCGCGGCTCTAGAGGCGTCGTCAGCCCTGCTTCGCGCGCAGGCGGATCACCACGTCGACATGGGCGATCTCCATGCCTTCAGGCGGTTCCGGCAGATTGGCGATCGTCAGGTTGCTGACGGGAATGTCGAGCACCTCGTTTTCGCCTTCGACGAAGAAATGGTGATGGTCGGAAACATTGGTGTCGAAATAGGTCTTGGCGCTCTCGACGGCGAGAACCCGGATGAGACCGGCTTCCGTGAATTGATGCAGCGTGTTGTAGACGGTTGCCAACGACACTGGCACGCCGGCGGCAACCGCCTCCTCATGCAGTTCCTCGACGGTCAAATGCCGGTCGCCCTTGGCAAACAGGAGGTCGCCGAGCGCGACACGCTGGCGAGTAGGGCGCAGGCCCGCACCGCGCAGCCTTACCTCTATTGCGATCGGGAGTGCACCCGTCATCAAAACCAACTCCAGTTATTCTGGCATAAAGCAATCATGTTTCTTTAAGGGGTATAACTTTTGCATCGGAGCCTTTCAATAGTTCAATGGGGACAGGAGCCTCATAAACGCGGCAAAAACGGGCTTTTGACGCAAATAGGTCTGGTCCCGGCCCTAGCCTTCCTGTATGCGACCACCAAATAATGGCGCAAGCCTGGTCCGGGGCGATGAATGAAGCTGCCTTGCTTGTGCTTCATTTTCTGAAGAACTTGGACTACACGTTCACATCCATCGGCTTGATGCGGGGGGAAAAGAAACTTTATGACGACCAGACAGTCCAGCTTCTCGTATGAAGAACTCATCGCTTGCGCCCATGGCGAGCTGTTCGGCCCCGGCAATGCGCAGCTGCCCCTGCCGCCTATGCTGATGGTTCACCGCATCACGGATATTTCCGAAACGGGCGGCACCTTCGATAAGGGCTACCTCCGGGCCGAATATGACGTTCGCCCGGATGACTGGTATTTTCCCTGCCATTTCGAAGGCAATCCGATCATGCCAGGCTGCCTCGGTCTCGACGGCATGTGGCAGTTGACCGGTTTCTTTCTGGGTTGGCTCGGCGAGGCAGGCCGTGGCATGGCGCTTTCAACAGGCGAAGTGAAATTCAAGGGCATGGTCCGGCCAGAGACGAAGCTGATCGAATATGGAATCGACTTCAAGCGTGTCATGCGCGGCCGTCTGGTCCTCGGCACCGCCGACGGCTGGCTAAAGGCGGACGGCGAGACCATATATCAGGCGGCCGACCTTCGCGTCGGTCTATCGAAAGACAAGACGGCCTGAAACCGCATTTCGAGCGGCTGACGAAAACAACAAAGGTTTGATCAGATGAGACGGGTAGTTGTCACGGGTCTGGGTGTCGTGTCCTCGATCGGAAACGACGCGGCCGAAGTCACCGAATCCTTGCGGCAGGCAAAGTCGGGTATCTCCTTTTCGAGCGATTTCGCCGAACATGGATTCAAGTGCCAGGTCTGGGGTAGTCCCAAGCTCGGTTCGGCGGAACTTGCCGAACTGGTCGACCGCCGCGCCATGCGCTTCCTGTCGCAGGGCGGTGCCTGGAACCATGTCGCCATGAAGCAGGCGATTGCCGATTCCGGTCTTGAGGACAAGGACATCGGCAACAACGAACGCACCGGTATCATCATGGGCTCCGGCGGCCCGTCCACCCGCACCCTCATCGAGGCTGCCGAAATCACTGTGAAGAACAACAGCCCGAAGCGTATCGGCCCCTTCGCCGTGCCGAAGGCGATGTCCTCGACCGCATCGGCCACACTCGCCACCTGGTTCAAGATCCACGGCGTCAATTATTCGATCTCGTCGGCCTGCTCGACGTCGGCGCATTGCATCGGCAACGCCGCCGAGATGATCCAGTGGGGCAAGCAGGACGTGATGTTCGCTGGCGGCCACGAGGACCTCGACTGGACGATGTCCAATCTCTTCGACGCCATGGGCGCCATGTCCTCCAAATATAACGACACGCCGGACAGCGCTTCGCGCGCCTATGACGTCAACCGCGACGGTTTCGTCATCGCCGGCGGCGCCGGCGTGCTGGTGCTCGAGGAGCTGGAGCGTGCCAAGGCCCGCGGTGCAAAGATCTATGCCGAAATCGTCGGCTACGGCGCAACCTCGGACGGCTACGACATGGTTGCCCCCTCGGGCGAGGGCGCTATCCGCTGCATGCGCCAGGCGCTCGCCACCGTCAAAGGTGATGTCGACTATATCAACACCCACGGCACGTCGACGCCGGTCGGCGACAGCAAGGAAATCGGCGCCATCCGCGAGGTATTCGGCTCGAAGATTCCGCATGTCCAGTCGACCAAGTCGCTGACCGGCCATTCGCTTGGCGCTGCCGGCGTGCAGGAATCGATCTATTCCCTGCTGATGATGCAGCAAGGCTTCATTGGCGAAAGCGCTCATATCACCGAGCTTGATCCCGAATTCGAAGGCGTGCCGATCGTGCGCAAGCGCATCGACGACGCCAAGATCGATATTGCCCTCTCCAATTCCTTCGGCTTCGGCGGCACCAACGCCACGCTCGTCTTCCAGCGCTATAACGGATAATAATATGACGGGAATTATGCAGGGTAAGCGCGGGCTCATCATGGGCGTCGCCAACAACCACTCGATCGCCTGGGGGATTTCAAAAGCTCTCGCCGCACAAGGTGCGGAACTCGCCTTCACCTATCAGGGCGATGCGCTCGGCAAGCGCGTCAAGCCGCTTGCTGCCGAGGTCAGCTCGGATTTCGTGCTGCCCTGCGACGTCGAGGA
Source organism: Rhizobium sp. PRIMUS64 (assembly GCF_023006465.1). NCBI lineage: Bacteria > Pseudomonadati > Pseudomonadota > Alphaproteobacteria > Hyphomicrobiales > Rhizobiaceae > Rhizobium > Rhizobium sp. PRIMUS64. Next base: position 33,085 of record NZ_JALBGX010000055.1, read on the forward strand.
CACCGCCTCGGTCGATGCCGTGGTCGACGCGATCAAGGAGCGCTGGGGCAAACTCGATTTCATCGTCCATGCCATCGGATTTTCCGACAAGAATGAGCTCAAGGGTCTCTACGCCGATACGACGCGTGAGAATTTCAGCCGCACAATGGTCATTTCCTGTTTCTCCTTCACCGAGATCGCCAAGCGCTGCGCGCCGTTGATGGAAGATGGCGGTGCGATGCTGACGCTGACCTACAATGGCTCGACGCGCGTCATCCCGAATTACAACGTCATGGGGGTTGCCAAGGCAGCGCTTGAGGCTTCGGTGCGCTATCTCGCCGCCGACTACGGCCCGCGCGGCATCCGCGTCAATGCCATTTCCGCCGGCCCGATCCGCACGCTTGCCGGCGCCGGCATCTCGGATGCGCGCGCGATCCTCTCCTGGAACCAGCGCAATGCACCGCTGCGCAAGACTGTGACCATCGATCAGGTCGGCAACTCGGCTCTCTACCTGCTCTCCGACCTTTCCTCCGGCGTCACCGGCGAAATCCACTTCGTCGACGCCGGCTTCAACGTCACCTCCATGCCGACGCTGGAAACGCTGCGCAAAGCGGACGTCGAATAAACATTATTCGATCGAAACTCAAAGGCCGTGCGCAGATGATGCGCACGGCCTTTTTCTATCGATAAGAATGATCGGATCGAGGCTGCTTGAGCCCTATTTCTTCGCCCACAGCACCTTGAAGCGGGCGTTGCGGCAGGTTTCCCCGCTTTCCCTGAAATTCGCCGCCAGAACCGGTTCGTAAGGCAGGCCGCGATTGGCGACGAGCATCAGGCGGCCGCCGCCGCGAAGGGCGGATGCGGCAGTCTTGATCATTGCCTGGCCGAGTGCCGGCTCGGCTGCGTGCCCCTCATGGAAGGGTGGGTTCATGATGACGAGATCGTATTTGTCCTTGACCGGCTCACCCGCCAGATCGTGCCAGTAGAAGCGCGCAGGCGCGTTCGGGCAGTTCTCCGCCAGATTATCCCTGGCAGCCTCCAGAGCCGCGTGATCGGCCTCGTAGAGGTCGAGGCGCGTCAGTCCACGCGACTTCTGGGCCAGCTCGACGGAGAGATAGCCCCATCCGGCGCCAAAATCCGCAACGTCGCCGGTGAAATCCTGCGGTAGGCGCGAGGCCAGCAGTTCCGATCCGGCATCGATGCGGTCATGCGAGAACATGCCGGCGGTTGCATTGAAACGGCCGTCGACACGCACCGGCGCCTTTGCCAGCTTGGAGACAATCTCATCGGCATCCGCCGGCCGGCCGAACCAGAAGGCGACGCCGTGATATTTCGGCATATGGTCGACTGCGAGATTGAAACCTTCCATCCGCTTGCGCAGCGGCTGGATGCCGTCTTCCTTCGCGCCGGCAACGACGATCAGGCCGCCGACCCGTGTGCGGGCAATAGCGGCAGCAAGATTGGCCTCGTTCTCACCCTTGTGCTTGGTGCAGAGCACCAGAGCCGCATCGTAGTCCTCGCCGTCGATCTCTGGCTTCGCTTCGATGCGCTGCGCCAGCAGCTGCCGATAGAGTGGCCGGAAGCCCTGGACGGCGCTGAGCGAGGCGGCAAAGCCCTCCGGCAGCGCAAAGCCTGCCTCGGCGCCGAGGAAGAGTACGCGCTCGCCCTCGCCGGGCGCCTCGACTGTGCCGCTGGCAAAGGGATGGAACAGGGTCTTCAGCGTCTCGCTGCTCATGGGCCTCGTCTCGTCTTAAAGCATGTCGCGCAAAAGTGTTCAGCGGTTTTGCGATCACGACATGCGCAAAACCAAGGACCTAAAGTGTGGCAAGCGAATCTGAAAGATCGCGCCACGCTTTAGGATACAAAAAAGGGCGCGGAAGCATTCCCGCGCCCGATATTAAATTTGGAAGGCGGCTTATTCGGCCGCTTCTTCCTTCTTCTTCTCGTTCGGGATTTCCTGGCCGGTGGCCTGGTCGACGACCTTCATCGACAGGCGAACCTTGCCGCGTTCGTCGAAGCCGAGCAGCTTGACCCAGACCTTGTCGCCTTCCTTGACGACGTCCTGCGTCTTGGCAACACGCTCGGAAGCGAGCTGCGAGATGTGGACGAGACCGTCGCGGGCGCCGAAGAAGTTGACGAAGGCGCCGAAGTCGGCGGTCTTGACGACCGTGCCTTCGTAGACCTGGCCAATCTCAGGCTCGGCGACGATCGAGTGGATCCACTTGCGGGCCGCTTCGATCTCCTTGCCAGAGGACGAAGCGATCTTGACGGTGCCGTCGTCCTCGATGTTGATCTTCGCGCCGGTCTTTTCGACGATTTCGCGAATGACCTTGCCGCCGGAGCCGATGACTTCGCGGATCTTGTCGACCGGGATGTTCATGACTTCGATGCGCGGAGCGAATTCACCGAGCTGGCCGCGGCTTTCGGTAATGGCCTTGGACATTTCGCCGAGGATGTGGGCACGACCGCCTTGGGCCTGGCCAAGGGCGACCTTCATGATCTCTTCGGTGATACCGGCGATCTTGATGTCCATCTGCAGCGAGGTGATGCCGTCGGCGGTACCGGCGACCTTGAAGTCCATGTCGCCGAGGTGGTCTTCGTCACCGAGAATGTCGGAGAGGACAGCGAAGCGATCGCCTTCCAGGATCAGACCCATGGCGATACCGGCCACCGGCTTTGCCAGCGGAACGCCGGCGTCCATCAGAGCGAGCGATGTACCGCAGACAGTCGCCATCGAGGACGAGCCATTCGACTCGGTGATCTCGGAGACGACGCGCAGCGTGTAGGGGAACTGCTCGACGGTCGGCAGCATCGGACGGATCGCGCGCCATGCGAGCTTGCCGTGGCCGATTTCGCGGCGACCCGGGGAGCCCATGCGGCCGGTCTCGCCAACCGAGTAGGGAGGGAAGTTGTAATGGAGCAGGAAGCGCTCCTTGTACATGCCGGTCAGGCTGTCGACATACTGCTCATCTTCGCCGGTGCCGAGGGTGGCAACGACGATCGCCTGCGTTTCACCGCGGGTGAACAGCGCCGAACCGTGCGTACGCGGCAGAAGACCGACTTCCGAAACGATCGGACGAACGGTTTCGAGGTCGCGGCCGTCGATGCGGCTCTTGGTGTCGAGAATGTTCCAGCGGACGATCTTTGCCTGCAGGTGCTTGAAGATCGCGCCGACTTCTTCGGCCGTGTACCTGGCGTCGCCTTCCTCGGGGAGGAAGTGTGCCTTCACCTTCGCCTTGACGGCGTCGACGGCGGCGTAGCGGTCGGCCTTCTGGGTGATCTTGTAGGCTTCGCGAAGTTCACCTTCGGCAAGGCCGAGCATCTCGCTTTCGAGAGCGGAGTAGTCTTCCGGCTGGAAGTCGCGCGGCTCCTTGGCGGCAACTTCGGCGAGCTTGATGATCGCGTCGAGAACCGGCTGGAAGCCCTTGTGGCCGAACATGACGGCACCGAGCATGACGTCTTCGTTGAGTTCCTTGGCTTCGGATTCCACCATCAGCACGGCGTCGTAGGTGCCGGCGACGACGAGGTCGAGGCTCGATTCGTCCATCTCGTCGAGATGCGGGTTGAGAACGTATTCACCGTTGATGTAGCCGACGCGCGCACCGCCGACCGGGCCCATGAAGGGAACGCCGGACAGCGTCAGCGCTGCCGAGGTGGCAACCATCGACAGCACGTCGGGATTGTTTTCAAGGTCGTGCTGGATGACGGTGACGACGACCTGCGTGTCGTTCTTGTAGCCTTCCGGGAAGAGCGGGCGGATCGGGCGGTCGATCAGGCGGGAAACGAGGGTCTCGTTCTCGCTCGGGCGGCCTTCGCGCTTGAAATAGCCGCCGGGGATCTTGCCGGCAGCGTAGGTCTTTTCCTGGTAGTTGACGGTGAGCGGAAAGAAGTCCTGGCCTGGCTTCGGCGACTTGGCCGAGACGACGGTGGCGAGAACGACGGTTTCGCCGTAGGTGGCGAGAACCGCGCCGTCGGCCTGACGGGCGATCTTGCCGGTTTCGAGCTTCAGCGGGCGGCCGGCCCACTCGATTTCCACTGTGTGTGTATCAAACATCTCTTGTCCTTCAATGCGGGAGCACGCGCCATCGCCGATATCAAGGCGCAGCGCACAGTCGACCGCAATCAATGTGACGTATCACGGGCAAGACAACGGGAGGCTTTTCATCCTCGGCTTCCTCAGGAGTTCTTGAGAAACCGGGCCAAAGCTCATTGATAAGCCTTGGCCGAAAGCATCCGGCAATCCTGCCCCATGACAGGTCAACGGTTGGTTTGGCAGATCCGGCCCATCCGGGTCTACCGGTCTTTCCACCGCGTAAAATAGGGCGCGGCTGGAACATTTCATCGGGAGCCGTGTCCCGAAACACATCCGGCGGACGCTTGGAAAGCGCCCGCCGGATAATCTTAGCGGCGGATACCCAGGCTGGTGATCAGCTTGGAATAGCGGCCTTCATCCTTCTTCTTGAGATAATCAAGAAGCGAGCGGCGGCTCGAAACCATCGTCAGCAGGCCACGGCGGGAATGGTTATCCTTCTTGTGGTCCTTGAAGTGTTCGGTCAGGTTATTGATGCGTTCGGTCAGGATCGCGACCTGGACTTCCGGAGAACCGGTATCGCCTTCAACGGTCGCATATTCCTTGATCAGCGCAGACTTGCGCTCAGCAGTGATCGACATCGGGTGATCCTTTCTAAGAGGAGGAGATAGAGTCGCCAAAAGCCGGGATGTCGTCCAGCTTTGGCCGTGAATGCAAACGGGCGTACCCGATGCTGGCGCTGCCTATAAACCAAATATGGATCGATGGAAAGAGGGGTCGTCCTTGGCGGCTTCAACGGCCCGCCATGGCGCCCCGGATCATCCCGTCATAGGCTGAAGGATCCTGCAGCATGGCGAAATGGCTCACATCTTTCAGGATGACGAGTTTAGCGCCCGGAATCTGTTTTGCCATCATTTCCGTATGGTCGAGCTTTACGGCTTCATCATGATCGCCGATGGCAAGTGTGACCGGCACCGAGATCTTGCCAAGATCGGCGGCCGTCCAGGCCGGCTGGGTTGCCCACATTTCGGATATCTGCTTGACGAAGGCGTCGTATTCGTTCGGCGTCGGCGACAGCTTCCTGTAATATTCGCCGGCGACGTTGATGTAGTCGTTGAAGACCTTGTCGTTCAACACGTCTGGCTTGACGCCCTCTGTCGTGACATTGGCTGCCTGGGCAATGACCCGCGTCAGCTTCTCCGGATGTTTCATCGCCATGTCGATGCCGATGATGCCACCGTCCGACCATCCGACAAGCGTCACCTTGTCGATCTTCAGATAGTCGAGAAGTGCCACATAATCCGATGTCATCAGGTCGTAACCGAAGGGCTGCTGGCTGCGCGTCGAGCGTCCATGGCCGCGGCTGTCGGCAACGATGACCAAGTGGTCCTTGGCAAAATCGGCGACCTGATGACCCCAGACCTCGGCATTTCCAAGTCCGCCGTGAATGAACAGGATCGGGTCGCCTTCGCCGTATTCGGCGTAATACATCTTGATGTCGTTCACTTCGGCCATACCGCTCGTCCTTGCCGCCGGCATCGAAGGAAAGGCCGGGAGCTCGGCCCAGCGCTCGGCGGATCGAGCGTTGGCCACGGTCAGGAACATCGAAAAGAACGTCAGTATTCCGATAGCAGTTACGCGCATATTCTTTCTCCTGTCGGGCCACCATGGCCCCTCGGGCCGCTATGGCGGCCCGACAGGGAAGATATCGCATCGTTACCGGCTGACAATCGCTATCGTTGTGGCCTCAGGCGAAAACACGCTTCGGGCGAAACTCGCCCTGGCCGATCTCGCCGATCGCGATCAGCCTGCCGCGGGCGGTCGCATAGGCTTCGCTTTCGGCAACCGGCGCATCGCGGCCACGCACCAGGATCGGGTTGCCCATCTTCAGCCTGTGCGCCTGGTCGTCGTTGATGACGAGATGGGGCAGGGCCGATAGCGCTTCGCAGGTGTCGATCAGCAGCGCGTCGAGGGCCGCCAGCCGCTCGTCCATATCCTCGATCGCCTCCAGTGCCACGAGATCTGCGAGCGGCACCATGGCCTCTTCCGCGAAGGGCGCGACGAAGGTGCGCCGCAGCCCGGACACATGGCCGTAGCAGCCGAGTTCGCGGCCGAAATCGCGCGCCAGCGCCCTGACATAGGTGCCCTTGCCGCATTCCACTTCGAAATGCGCGCTATTGGCGTCCGGGCAGGCAAGCAAGGTCAGCCGGAAGATATCGACCTCACGTGAGGGGATTTCGACGGTTTCGCCTTCGCGCGCCAGATCGTAGGCGCGTTCACCCGATATCTTGATAGCGGAAAACTGTGGCGGCACCTGGCTGATGGTGCCGATATATCGAGGCAGGATATCGCGGATCTGCTGTTCGCTCGGGCGTTTGTCCGAACTCTCAGTTACCTCGCCCTCGAGATCGTCGGTCGCGCGCTCCTCGCCCCAGCTCACCGTGAATTCATAGATCTTGCGGCCATCCATCACGTAGGGAACGGTCTTGGTCGCATCGCCGAGCGCGATCGGCAGCATGCCGGAGGCCAGCGGATCGAGCGTGCCGGCATGACCGGCCTTCTGCGCCTTGTAGAGCCACTTGATCTTGGAAACGGCTTCCGTCGAGCCGAAATCCACCGGCTTGTCGAGGATCAGCCAGCCGGAAATCGGCCGGCCCTTGGGTTTGCGTGGTTTGGACATGCGTCTCTTCTGTTTATTGTTCGTCATTATCGCCGTCGAGGTCGCGGCTCACCTCGGGCGAACGCAGCAGCTCGTCGATCTTCTTGTAGTTGTCGAAGCTGGTATCGTCGCGGAAGCGCACCTCCGGCATGTATTTCATCTGCCGGAGCTGCTGCCCGAGCCGGCCGCGGATGAACCTTGCATTACGGTTCAAAGCCTCGATGACGATGCTGTGGTCTGAAACGCCGAGCGGCGTCACATAGGCGGTAGCGATCTTGAGGTCCGGCGACATGCGCACTTCCGAGATCGAGATCACGGTCGCTTCGATGACGTCATCACGCACTTCGCCGCGCTGCAGCACCTGGGTGATAGCGGCGCGAACCTGTTCGCCAACGCGCAGCATGCGCTGCGAAGGCGCGGAAGAAGTTGCTCTGGTCATTGTTATCTCTATTTGCCGATGCGGCTGGGAATCGAACCCGTCAAAGGAGAGCGTCCATGACTCTTTTGGTCGAAAAGGTCAAGGCGGCAGATGCCCGAAAGCCATCCGCCGGTGGCGGATGGCTTTCGGAAAGCTCAGGCGCAGCAGTTTAGAGCGTGCGCGTGATATGCTCGACGCGGAAGCACTCGATGACGTCGCCGGCGCGCATGTCTTCGTAGTTTTCGAAGGCCATGCCGCATTCCTGACCCATCGGCACTTCGGACACTTCGTCCTTGAAGCGCTTGAGCGTCTTGAGCTTGCCTTCGTGAACGACAACGTCGTTGCGGATGAGGCGGACGCCCGCACCACGTTCGACCTTGCCTTCGACGACACGGCAGCCTGCGACCTTGCCGACCTTCGTGATGTTGAACACCTCGAGGATCTCGGCGTTGCCGATGAAGGTTTCGCGCCGCTCTGGAGACAAGAGGCCCGACATCGCTGCCTTCACGTCATCCACGAGGTCGTAGATGATGTTGTAGTAGCGGATTTCGATGCCTTCGCGTTCGGCGAACTGGCGTGCCTGCGTATTCGCACGAACGTTGAAGCCGATGATGGCCGCGTTCGAGGCTTCGGCGAGCGAGATATCCGACTCGGTGATGCCGCCGGCACCCGAATGGACGATGCGGGCGCGGACCTCGTCGGTGCCGAGCTTCTCCAGCGCGCCGGCAATCGCTTCGATCGAGCCCTGCACGTCGCCCTTGATGACCAGCGGGAACTCCTTGATGCCGACGCTTTGGCGCTGCATCATCATCTGTTCCAGCGAACCGCGCTGTCCCGACTGGCGGGCAGCCGCCTTGTCGCGGGCCAGACGCTGACGATATTCCGAGATTTCGCGGGCGCGGCTTTCGCTTTCGACGACGGCGAACTTGTCGCCCGCCTGCGGCGTACCGGACAGACCGAGAACCTCGACCGGCGTTGCCGGACCGGCTTCCTTCACATGGTCGCCCTTGTCGGTGACGAGAGCGCGCACGCGGCCCCAGACGTCGCCGGCGACGATGATCTGGCCCGGACGCAGCGTGCCCTTCTGGACGAGCACGGTCGCGACCGAACCACGGCCACGATCGAGCTGGGCTTCGATAACCGTTCCTTCCGCGGTCCGGTTCGCATTGGCCTTGAGATCGAGAATTTCCGCCTGCAGCAGGATCGCCTCGAGCAGCTTGTCGAGGTTCTTGCCGGTCTTGGCCGAAACCTCGACGTCAAGCACTTCACCACCCATGGATTCCACGAAGACTTCGTGCTGCAGCAGCTGGTTGCGGACCTTCTGCGGATCAGCCTCGTGCTTGTCGACCTTGTTGATCGCAACGATGATCGGAACACCGGCCGCCTTGGCGTGGTTGATCGATTCGATCGTCTGCGGCATCACGCTGTCGTCGGCTGCGACGACCAGGATCGCGATATCGGTCGCCTGCGCACCGCGGGCACGCATTGCCGTGAAGGCAGCGTGGCCGGGCGTATCGATGAAGGTAATCTTCTGACCGTTCTGCTCCACCTGATAGGCGCCGATATGCTGCGTGATGCCACCGGCTTCGCCGGAGACCACGTTGGCATGGCGGATGGCGTCGAGCAGCGAGGTCTTGCCGTGGTCGACGTGGCCCATGATGGTAACGACCGGCGGGCGCGAAACCAGTTCGCCATCCTCGTCGGACACGTTGAAGATGCCGAGTTCGACGTCGGATTCCGACACGCGCCTGACCGTATGGCCGAATTCGCCGGCGATGAGTTCGGCAAGGTCGGCGTCGATGACGTCGCCCGGCTTCATCATCTGGCCTTCCTTCATCAGGTACTTGATGACGTCGACGGCGCGTTCGGACATGCGCTGCGACAGTTCCTGAATGGTGATGGTCTCGGGCAGAACCACCTCGCGGGAGATCTTCTCGCGGGTTTCCTGCATCTGACCGCGGCGGAACTTCTCCTGCCGGCGACGCATCGCCGAGAGCGAACGACCGCGGGCATTGTCCTCGCCGTCCACGTTGGCAGTGGTGATCGTCAACTTGCCGCGACGGCGCTCTTCATCCGTCTTTGGACGCGTGGTGACCGGCTTTGCGGGTTCCGGGCGAACGACACGGCCACGGACCGGACCGCCGCGCGCTGCGCCACGATCGTCGTCTTCCTTTTCCTCGCGACGGCCGCGAACGGCGCCGGGGACGGCAGCACCGG
>NZ_JALBGX010000056.1:0-42369 GCF_023006465.1 Rhizobium sp. PRIMUS64
GCTGGACGACAAACGCATCGCCGCCGGCATTCCGGCAGCCGATGCCCTGCACGAGGCTGGCGTTTCCCAGAAGGACGAGATGATCGAGGCGGAGAAGGCGGCACTCCTGCGGGCGCTGTCGCGCGCCGGCGGCAATGTTTCGCAGGCGGCGATCGCGCTCGGCATCAGCCGCGCCACGCTACACAGGAAGATGAATAAGCTCGATCTCCACTGATCGGAGCAAAGGTCCCGCTCCTGGAGCAATCGTAACCCGATGCTGTCGCAGGTCTGCGACACTGTGCACTGCGGTATGGAAGACCCGCCCTGTTCCTTCCGCCAAAACATGCTCATTTTCCTCTCACTGGTTCGCTTGGGAACCTGGATCATCAAGGGAGGATGACATGCTTCATCAGAAAATCGTCGAGTCGCCGTTCAAGCTGAAATACGGCAACTATATCGGCGGCGAGTGGCGCGAGCCGGTCGAAGGCAAATACTTCGAAAACCTCACGCCCGTCACCGGCGGCAAGCTCTGCGACATTCCCCGCTCCGATGAAAAGGACATCAATCTCGCGCTCGACGCCGCCCATGCGGCAAAGGAAAAATGGGGCCGCACCTCCGCTGCCGAGCGCTCCAATATCCTCATGAAGATTGCCCAGCGCATGGAAGACAAGCTGGAATTGCTCGCCCAGGCCGAGACCTGGGACAATGGCAAGCCGATCCGCGAAACCATGGCGGCCGACATTCCGCTGGCGATCGACCACTTCCGCTACTTCGCCTCCTGCATTCGCGCCCAGGAGGGTTCGATCGGCGAGATCGACCACGATACCGTCGCCTATCACTTCCATGAGCCACTCGGCGTCGTCGGTCAGATCATCCCGTGGAACTTCCCGATCCTGATGGCCACCTGGAAGCTGGCACCTGCACTTGCCGCCGGCAACTGCGTCGTGCTGAAGCCCGCCGAGCAGACACCGGCCTCGATCCTGCTCTGGGCCGAGATCGTCGGCGATCTGCTGCCGCCCGGCGTGCTCAACATCGTCAACGGCTTCGGCATAGAAGCCGGCAAGCCGCTGGCGACCAGCCCGCGCGTCGCCAAGATCGCCTTCACCGGCGAGACGACGACCGGCCGGCTGATCATGCAATATGCCAGCCAGAACCTCATTCCGGTGACATTGGAGCTCGGCGGCAAATCGCCGAACATCTTCTTCGCCGACGTGATGGCGGAAGACGACGACTTCCTCGACAAGGCGCTCGAAGGCTTTGCGATGTTTGCCCTCAACCAGGGCGAAGTCTGCACTTGCCCGAGCCGCGCCCTCGTCCAGGAATCGATCTACGACCGCTTCATGGAAAAGGCCGTCAAACGCGTTGAGGCGATCAAGCAGGGCAACCCGCTCGACACCGCGACGATGATCGGCGCCCAGGCTTCGACGGAGCAGCTGGAAAAGATCCTCGCCTATCTCGACATCGGCAAGCAGGAAGGCGCCGAGGTGCTGACCGGCGGCTCGCGCAACGATCTCGGCGGCGAGCTGGCGAACGGCTATTATGTCAAGCCGACGATCTTCAAGGGCCACAACAAGATGCGTGTGTTCCAGGAGGAGATCTTCGGACCGGTGGTCTCGGTTACGACCTTCAAGAACGAGAAGGAGGCGCTCGAAATCGCCAACGACACGCTCTACGGCCTCGGCGCCGGTGTCTGGAGCCGCGACGCCAATCGCTGCTACCGTTTCGGCCGCGAAATCCAGGCCGGCCGCGTCTGGACCAACTGCTACCACGCCTACCCGGCCCATGCCGCCTTCGGCGGCTACAAGCAGTCGGGCATCGGTCGTGAAACCCACAAGATGATGCTCGACCACTACCAGCAGACCAAGAACATGCTGGTGAGCTACAGCCCGAAAGCACTCGGCTTCTTCTGAGAGCAGCCGATGATGTTATGATGAAAAGCCTTCTCTCCGACACGGGGAGAAGGCCTTGTCTTTAGAGCGCCACGCATCCCGTAGGACGCCATAACGCTTTGAATTTGCGTATAATCTTTCCGAAAATCGATCCGATTTCGGGGTTATCCGCCTGAGGAGGCAGCCATGGAAACCACCATCAACGGCGAAGCGCGTGTTCTCGCAACCGACACAGCTCTCGATTTGATCGCAGAAATCAAGCGGGATCATCCCGATATCCTCTTCCACCAGTCCGGCGGCTGCTGCGACGGCTCCTCGCCGATGTGTTACCCGGCTAATGAATTCATGATCGGCGACAACGACGTCAAGCTCGGCGAGATCGGCGGCGTACCGGTCTATATCAGCGCCAGCCAGTTCGAGGCGTGGAAGCATACGCAGCTGATCATCGACGTCGTACCGGGCCGCGGCGGCATGTTCTCGCTCGATAACGGCCGGGAGAAGCGTTTCCTGACCCGCTCCCGCCTCTTCGGCGACGGCGAGGCTTGCGCATTGCCTGATGTGAAGGTCAGGGCGGTTTAATGCCGTCGCCTTATCGGGTACGAATTTAGCCTGTAGTATTCCCATAGTACCTGCACTCCGTCGCTGTTTGCTACTCTCCGCCAGTTGGTTTCAAAGGGAGGAAACGATGCCAGCCTCAAAGATCCTGATGATCACCGGTGATTTCACCGAAGATTACGAAACGATGGTGCCGTTCCAGACGCTGCTCGCCTGCGGCTACACGGTCGACGCCGTCTGCCCCGGCAAGAAGGCCGGCGACACCATCGCCACTGCCATCCACGATTTCGAAGGCGACCAGACCTATTCCGAAAAACGCGGCCATAATTTCGCTCTGAATGCCACCTTCGACAGCGTGCGTGCCGAAGATTACGATGCGCTCGTCATCCCCGGCGGCCGCGCACCCGAATATCTACGCCTCAATGCCGACGTCATCAAATCCGTGCGGCACTTCTTCGACGCCGGAAAACCCGTTGCCGCTATCTGCCACGGCGCACAGCTGCTTGCCGCCGCCGGGGTTTTGAAGGGCCGCACCTGCTCGGCCTATCCCGCCTGCCGGCCGGAAGTCGAACTTGCCGGCGGCATCTATGCCGACATCGCTATCAGCGATGCAGTCTCGGACGGCAATCTGGTCACGGCACCCGCCTGGCCCGCCCATCCCTCGTGGCTGCGTCAGTTCATGGCCGTGCTCGATGCCGCAGCACTGCTGGAAACCAACGCCGCCTAAGAAGGGCGGCACCGGGAGGACGACATGTGTGAATTGTTCATCAAGGCGGATGCGCGGCTGTGGGAAAGCGCCACCCGGTCGCTGCGCATCGACGGCATGGTCACCAGCGTCAGGCTGGAGAATTTCTTCTGGTCGAAGCTCGAGGAGATCGCCCACCGCGACGGCATGAACGTCGTCCAGCTGATCACCCGGCTGCATCATGAATCGATCGATGCCGGCCATGACCTTGGAAACTTCACATCCTTCCTGCGGGTCTGCTGCGCCCGCTATCTTGACCTGCAGCTCGCAGGTGACATCCCAGCCGACGTCACCCGCCCAATCTCCGGTCTCGACGCCCCTGGAATTCTCGGCCGAGAACGGGCGAAGTATCACTGAAAGCCGGTCCGACCGGACCATCGGACAATGACGGACGGAACTGCCCGCGGATAACTCCTCGGGCAGTTCCGCAAGATGTCTGACCTTGTCTTCCCCAGCGGGCTTGCACTGCCGGGCAGCCTGGATCAACAATGCGCGGTATCATCCAGCACCGGCACCGTCAGGAGATCGATTGCCATGAACGACCTGAAAGCCGTGATCGTCACCGGAGCCGGCGGCAACCTCGGCAGCGCCGTTGTCCGCGAGCTTGCCAACGCCGGCGCAAAACTCGTCTGCATGAACCGTTCGAGCAGTGAGCTGGAAGCCTTGGCCGGTGATCTTCCTGCCTCCACCGAGTTTCTGTCGATCGCCGGAACGGATCTCACCGATTATGCTTCCTGCGCCGCCGCCGTCGCCCGGGCCGTTAAGCGCTTCGGCGGTGTCAGCGCATTGGTCAATACCGTCGGCGGTTTCCAGATGGGGCCGGTCGGGCCGGAGGCCCCCGCGCAGTGGGAGACGATGATGACCGCAAACGCCCGCACTGCGCTGACGATCAGCGCCGCGGTTCTCCCGACCATGAAGGCTGCGGGCTACGGCCGCATCGTTCATATCGCCGCCGCGCCCGGCCTGAAGGCCGGCGCCAAGCAGGCCGCTTACGCCGCCTCGAAAGCCGCTGTCATCCGTCTGACCGAGGCGATCGCTGCCGAATGCCGCGACGACCGCATCACCGCCAACTGCATTCTGCCCGGGACAATCGACACGCCTGAGAATCGCGCGGCCATGCCCAATGCGAAGACGGATGGCTGGGTGTCGCCGCAATCGATCGCCCGCCTCATCGCCTTCCTGATTTCGCCGGCCGCAGCCGTCGTCACTGGCGCAGCAATCCCCGCGACCGGCCGCGAATAGTGGAAGACGCGGCGTGAGCCCGTCGTCGAAACGCGCTTCAACCGCCGCGCCGAGCTGTGGCCGGCCTCGCCTTGCCTTCCGTTTCGGCGGCAGTCCCTTTGTCTTGAGCAATGGGTGACGAGACTACAGAGACCTGCAAGTTTTAATCAGTGACACACGATCTGGCTTGAGGTTCGGTTCGCCTTAAGGCAGCCTCGTCTCCGCCCGCTCATGTGACGGGCACAAGACAGCGGGCGGACACAATGGTCGTGAGGATCGCATTGCGGCGGCATTTGCCAGAAGGCGGGTGGTTTCGATGACAGACGGTCCGGCATTGCGCGCTATCGGCGCAAACAGCCTGTTACGCGAGGAATGGTTCCTGGGCGTCAGCGTCGCAACGAGCTTGGCGTTTCTTGTTTTCCAGGAGCAGCTCTTCGGGCAGCTTTCCGATCCGCTTTGGTTCACTGTCGTTTTCGCGTGGCTGTTCGCTGCCGTCCTTGGCTCCGCTCTGTCAGTTGTCCGGCACGCGGATCATTTGGCTGAGCGGCTGAAGGAGCCCTACGGCACGCTCATTCTGACGCTTGCCATCACCTCGATCGAGGTGATGGCAATATCAGCCGTCATGCTTCACGGCGAGAACAATCCCACGCTTGCGCGCGACACCCTGTTCGCCGTCGTCATGATCATCCTGAACGGCATGGTCGGTCTGTCCTTGCTGCTGGGCGCATGGCGGCGACCGGAACAGCAACATAATCTGCAGGGCGCCAACGCCTATCTCGGGGTCATCGTACCGCTGGCGACCCTGAGCCTGGTGATGCCGACATTTCTTGCAGGCCCGGACGGACAGCATCCATCCGCACCGAGACAACTGATACTAGGTATAATATCGGTCGGCCTTTACGCTACGTTTCTGTTTCTTCAGGCCGGCCGCCATCGGGACTATTTCACTGACGACAGCAACCGTCACGAGCCCAACAGCGAGCGTGTCCCTCGCCACGGACCGGTCTGGCCTCATGCCATTCTGCTTTTCGCCTATATGGCTCCCGTCGTCTTTCTCGTCGAACAGCTTGCCCTGCCGATCGATTACATTATCGAAACCCTGCATGCTCCAACCGCATTTGGCGGTGTTGTCATGGCCATCCTGGTCGCTACGCCTGAGGCAATCAGCGCCGTGCGTGCGTCCATCGCCAATAATCTTCAGCGTTCCGTCAATATCTTCCTTGGTTCGGTGCTGTCGACGATCGGGCTGACGGTGCCGGCGATGCTTGTTGTCAGTCAGCTTTATGGACACCCCGTGACACTCGGCCTGGAGCATGGAGATCTGGTGATGCTCCTGCTCACTCTTGCCGTCAGCATCATCACCTTTGCCAGCGGCCGCACGCATCTCATGCAAGGCGCTGTCCATCTGGTGCTTTTCCTGGCTTACGTGCTGCTCATTTTCCAGCAATGAAACCGCCCGATGGCGACCGCGTGAGGGCAAGCAAGTAAAGATTCCCGCGCTTGGTCTGTCTTCCGCTATGATGACGGGAGCTATTGCACAGCTTGCAAGATGGCTGCACGACTTACGTGGCGATACGGAGACCGGACTTGGGCTCACTAGTGGTTGGCGGGCTTGTATTTCTATGTCTGTCGATGGCGACGTCGATAGGATTGATCGTGCGTGCCCGCTTGCCCGATCACCATCTCAATGCGGAATCCAAGGACGTCATCAGGCTGGCAACCGCAGTGGTGGGAACGCTGTCGGCCCTGGCGCTCGGCCTGCTGATCGCATCCGCCAAGTCGACCTACGACAACGCCGAGGTCGAGATGAGAACGGCGGCTGCACGGGTACTGCTGCTTGACCGCGTCATGGCGCAATACGGGCCGGAAACTGACAAGGCGCGGCAATTGCTACGTGAACTCATCGCGAAACGACTGAGCCGCGGCTGGACTGCCGAAACCACCGACGAGCCATCCGCCAAAGCGCTGGGAGAATATCAGGATATAGAGTCGGTTCAGGCCGACCTTCGATCCCTGGCGCCGAAGGATGCGGCGCAGCGCTCTCTCCAGGCGCGTGCTCTGGAGGTGAGCGGCATGGTAGCCGAAACCCACTGGCTGCTGGTCGAATCCGGTAAGGAGGGTTTGCCCTGGGCCTTCCTTACCGTTCTCGTCTGTTGGCTCGCGCTGCTTTTCGCGACCTTCGGGCTGCAGGCACCGGTCAATCCGACGGTGCTGTCAATTCTGCTTGTTTGCGCCCTGTCCGTTGCGGGCGCGATTTTCCTGATTTCGGATATGGCCAATCCCTATGTCGGGCTGGTCCATGTTTCGGATGCACCTTTGCAGTCTGCCATCGAACGCCTGGGGAAGCCCTAGAGCCACGTAATGGCGTCCGTCGAGAGTGAGCTTCGACACAGCTTAATTGTGCGCCAGCCGCTATTGCAATTTGCAGCAATGCCGCGACATAATATCGCATGCCCGGAACTTTTCGGAGAGGGGTCGTCTCCGCCGAGGCACGCATGAAGACTGGGGCTCGTAAACATCGGGGCGGCGGCAATGCGTGTGAGATTGTATCAGGGTCTGCACCTGTCCGTGGTGCTTGCCGGCATGGTAATTCTCGCTGGCTGTGAGGAAAGTGGCAACACCTACGTTCCCCCTCCGCCACCTCCGGTTCGCGTCGCTCAGCCGCTCCAGCAACCGGTAACGCTCTATTTCGAACTCACCGGCAATACCGCGCCGCTCAATGCTGTCGATATCGAGGCGCGCGTCCAGGGCTATATCCAATCGATCGACTACCAGGACGGCATGACGGTGATGAAGGGCACCAAGCTCTTCGGCATCGAGCGCGACACCTATCAGGCGCAACTGGATCAGGCGAAGGCGTCACTCGCCTCGCAACAGGCTTCCCAAGTCGGCGCCAAGCAGGAGTATGACCGCCAGCTCAATCTGTCGAAGCAACAGGTCACCACGCAGACCGCCGTCGACAGCGCCAAGGCAACGCTCGACGAGGCGAATGCGTCCATCCTCAATGCCCAGGCCAATCTCGATCTGGCGACGATCAATCTCGGATATACGGAGGTGCTTGCCCCGTTCGACGGCACCGTCACCGATCACCTCGTCGATATCGGCGCGCTTGTCGGCGTATCCGGTCCCACCAAACTCGCCAGCATCGTGCAGACGGATCCGCTTTATGCCTATTTCAACGTCAGCGAAACTCAGGTGCTGATGATCAAGGAAAGCCTGGCGAAGCAGGGTCATACCTTCAAGCAGACGGACCTTCCAAGCATTCCTGCGGAGATCGGCCTGCAGACGGAACAAGGTTATCCGCACAAGGGCCATCTCGACTACGTCTCGCCGCAGCTCGATGCCTCCACAGGCACGCTTCAAGTGCGCGCGCTGTTCGACAACAAGGACCGCGCCATGCTGCCCGGTCTCTTCGTGCGGGTTCGGGTGCCGGTCGGCCATAACGACAAGGCTCTGCTGGTGCGCGACGACGCCATCGGAACGAACCAGTTGGGCAGCTACCTGCTTGTCCTCGGCAAGGACGACGTCATCGAGCAGAAGCAGGTCAAGACCGGCCAGCGTGAAGGTGCGCTCCGCGTCATCGACTCCGGTCTCGATCCGGCCGACTGGGTCGTGACCCAAGGTATCCAGCAGGCCATCCCCGGCAGCAAGGTCACGCCCGAGAAAATAGAAATGAACCCGCCGGCAGCTGCCGCCGGCGATGCCAAAGCCAAGACCACCACGCAATGAATTCGCCACCATGGTTCATCTGAACGTCTAAGGACAACAGCATGATCTCGCGCTTCTTCATCGAGCGACCGATACTCGCCAACGTTCTGGCGTTGGTTTTCGTGCTCATCGGCGCGGTGGCCCTTTTCCAACTGCCTGTGGCGCAATATCCGAATGTCGTCCCGCCGACGGTACAGGTGACGACACGCTTTCCGGGCGCCAACGCCCAAACCCTCGTTGACACCGTCGCGCTGCCGATCGAGCAACAGGTCAACGGCGTGCAGGACATGCTCTACATGCAGTCGACGAGCGCCAGCGACGGCACTTATTCGCTGACCGTGACCTTTGCCATCGGAACGGATCCGGACCAGGCCCAGGTTCTGGTGCAAAACCGCGTTGCCATAGCGATGTCATCGCTTCCCGAAGCGGTGCAGCTTCAGGGCGTGACGACGCAAAAGAAATCGACGGCGATCCTCGGGTTCGTCACCCTGACCTCGCCCGATAGCCGCTATGACAGCCTGTTCCTGTCGAACTATGCCGTCATCAACCTGCAGAATGAACTTGCCCGCCTGCCGGGTGTCGGCAACGTTACCGTGTTCGGCGCCGGCCAGTATGCCATGCGAATCTGGATGGATCCGAACCTGCTGCAGGCGCGCGGCCTGACGCCGCAGGATGTCGTCAGCGTCGTGCAGCAGCAAAGCCAGGAGGTCGCCGCCGGCCAGATCGGCATTCCGCCGGTGCCGAAAGGGCAGGTCTTCCAATACACGCTGAACGTCAATGGCCGGCTGAACGAGGCGGCAGACTACGAAAACATCATCGTCAAGGTCGAGAGCGGACAGGGCGGCCGCGTTACCCGCATCCGCGATATCGGCCGCGTCGAACTCGGCGCCCAAACCTACAGCCAGTCCTTCATGCAGAACGGTCGACCGGCGGCCGGTATCGGCATTTTTCAGCTGCCGGAGGCGAATGCCATCGCGGTGGCCCAGGCGGTGAACACGAAAATGCAGGAGCTCTCGAAGAGCTTCCCGCAGGGCCTCGAATATCACGTGCCGTTCGACACGACGAAATTCGTCGAGGCCTCTATCAACGAGGTTTACGTCACCTTGATCGAGGCGGGTGTTCTCGTTCTCATCGTCATTCTCGTCTTCCTGCAGGATTGGCGGGCGATGCTCGTGCCGGCAACCACCGTTCCGGTTACCATCATCGGCGCCTTCGCGGCCATGGCGGCATTGGGCTTCACCGTCAACCTGTCGACGCTGTTTGCCATCGTTCTCGCCATCGGCATCGTCGTCGATGATGCCATCGTCATCGTCGAAGGGGTTGCCCGGCACATCGAGGCGGGCATGTCCGGCCGACAGGCGGCCGAGAAGGCGATGGAGGAACTGCTCGGCCCGGTCATCGGCATTACGCTGGTGCTGATGGCCGTTTTCATTCCGGCCGCCTTCCTGCCCGGCCTGACCGGGCAGCTCTATCGGCAGTTCGCCCTCGTCATCGCCGCCACGGCGCTGATCAGCGCGATCAATGCCGTCACCCTGAAACCGACGCAATGCGCGCTTTGGCTGCGCCCGCCTGTCCCACCAGAGAGACGCAACGTCTTCTATCGCGGCTTCAACAGGGTCTACGACAGGGGTGAACGCAGCTATGCCGGACTGATCGGATCGATGACCCGCCACAGCGGTATCATGGTCATAGCAGCATTTGCGCTGATCGGGGTCGCCGTCTGGGGGCTCGCCCGCCTACCGACTGCGTTTCTGCCCATCGAGGATCAAGGCTATGTGCTGATCAGCGCGCAGTTGCCCGACGGCGCCTCGAAAGAGCGCACCGACGCGGTGATGGAGGAGGTCGGCAAGATCGCCGAAGCCACACCCGGCGTCGATCAGGTGCTGACCATCAGCGGCATTTCCGTTCTCGATAACAATGCCAGCCTGCAGAATGCCGGCGTTGCCTATGTCGTGCTGAAAGATTGGGACGAGCGCGGCAAGCAGAAGGGGGAGGATCTGCGGTCCATCTACCAGCATCTGAATAGCGCGCTGCAAAGTGTGCTGGCCGCCAAGACGCTGGTGATCGTCCCGCCTCCGATCCAGGGCGTCGGCAATGCCAGCGGCTTTACCATGCAGGTCGAAATCAGGAACGGCATTTCCGACTACCCGCTGCTGCAATCGCTTGCCGATACGATCGTCAAGAACGGCAGTGCCCAATCGTCGCTGCAAAGGCTGAGCACGCCTTTTCGCTCGAACGTGCCGCAACTCGCCGTTTCCGTCGATCGCATCAAGGCGGAGACGCTGGGAATTACGGTGGGGCAGGTCTTCTCCGCTCTCTCCGGCTATGTCGGATCGAGCTATGTGACCCAGTTCAACAAATTTGGCCGCACCTTCCAGGTCTATGCGCAAGCCGCTTCCGATTTCCGGGTCAGCGCCGAAGACATCCGCAATCTGAAGGTCAAAGCCGGTGACGGGACGATGGTGCCACTCGGCACGGTCGTCGATGTCTCGACGACGCAAGGCCCCTCTCTGATCAGCCTCTACAATCTCTACCCCACAGCAACCATCGTTGGCGGGCCTGCCGCCGGCTTCAGTTCCGGCCAGTCGCTCGACGTCATGGAGCAGATTGCCGATCGCACACTGCCGCCGGGCACAGGTTTCGAGTGGACGGCGCTGTCCTATCAGGAGAAGGCCGTGGGAGGGCAGATCTATTTCATCTTCGCGCTCGCCATGCTCCTCGTCTATTTCGTGCTCGCGGGCCAGTATGAAAGCTGGATCTTGCCTTTCGCCGTCATTCTCGCCGTGCCGCTCGCCCTCCTCGGCACGGTGGCAGCACTCACGGCAGCCGGCGTTGCCAACAATCTCTATACGCAGATCGGCCTTATTCTGCTGATCGCGCTTGCATCGAAGAATGCCATCCTGATCGTCGAATATGCGCGGGAAAAGCGGGCGGAAGGCATGGAAATCCTGGACGCGGCCGTCGAGGCCGCCCGCCTGCGCTTCCGGCCAATTCTGATGACCTCCTTCGCCTTTATCCTCGGCGTCCTGCCGCTGGTGCTGGCGACCGGCGCCGGCGCATCGGCCCGCAAGTCAATCGGCATATCGGTCTTCAGCGGCATGATCGCCTCGACCTGCCTGGCTGTGCTCTTCGTACCGTCCTTTTACGTCGTGTTGCAGCGCCTCGAGGAATATTGGAAAGGCCGCGCAAAGGCCGCAGGCGTCGCAGAGGCAGAGATGCCGAAGGTTCAGTAAGGCTGTTGCAACAACCTGTTGCGCGATCACCTGCGGTTTCGCGCCGGGGCAGGTTGTTGGCGGCACTTCACAGTGCGAGTTTCGAACAAGCGCTATAATCCCGAGGTCAGTACCCTGTGGCAGGCAGGCGACACACGTTGCAGATTGTCCCGCAGGCAAGCGATACCCCGCCCTCCACCCAAAGGCACCATGCGGCATAGGGCCTGGAAATCCGATCCGCAGGTTTCGCGCAGGATCATCAGTTCCTCGCGTGGCGAGAAGGCCGGCATCATGGCCCGAGGAGCAGGCGTGGTCGCAACCGTCGCAGCAGCACCGCCGGTGGCTGGGCTTGATCCGGCTGATCCTCCCCCAGTTGATCCTCCTAAAGCCGCAACGGCTTGTTGGCACGGCGCCGATAGAGCGGCATTGTGCTGTTGCAAGCAGCTGAGTGCCTCCGTGCCGCCCGGTGTGACGCCCGAGCATTGCGTCATGAAATCGCGTTGGCAGGCCGATTTGACGGCGTTGCGCTGCGCCTGCGTCGGCTGATGTGCCGGTGCGCCCGTCGCCGGCGCTGGGGTGGTCGACCCAGTGGTCGCGGGCGCAGCCGGAGCCGGCTCCGCGGATGTCGACTTGGGTTTGCTCACCGCCGACACCGCCTTCCGGCAGCCAGCCGACAGTGTGGCATTATGCTGTTGTAGACAAGTGAGCGCCTCGATGCCGCCCGGCGTCACCCCTAAACATTGCGCTATGAAATCGGATCGGCATTCCGCCCTGATCGCATTGCGCTGCTCTTCAGTCGGCGCCTGTGCGGACGCGACTCCAGCTGAGAACGCCGCTACACAGAGCGCTGGCAATCCCAAGACAGCAAACCAAAGACGACGCCTTCCATGCGGAGCCGTCAGTAAAGAAGATGCCCATTGCCGCATTTATTCCTCCCCCTATAAATCCATGATCTACTTCATGAAATCGAACGCCCTGCTGAATAGGATAATAAACGCCCGCCATTCGGTGGGACGTTGCTTGCCGTTGCGAAAATATTAAAACGCCGGCTCCACGTATATTAGAATATTGCTATTTTAGCAACGATCGTGCGCCTGAAAACTGATCAAGGGAAACGTATCACTCATCAGCCTTCAAATCGGAAACCATGCATCTCAAAGCAAGTTAACAGGCTCTGCGAATACGTGCTGCCGTCATGCCGCAGCCTCGTATCCTCTTGAAGCCGGGCTCTCGCGGCCTTCAAGCCGAAAGCGTGCAATCATGTCGGTAAGTGCAAGCGCCTCGGACGATAGCTGTTGGGTGGCAGCATTCGTCTCTTCCACCATCGCCGCATTTTGCTGCGTCATACGATCAATATCGTTGACCGACGCGTTGATCGAATGAAGTGTCGTTGCCTGTTCGCGGCTTGACGACGCGATGAGTTCAATATGGCCGACGATGTGGACGATCTCGCTGGAAATCTCCGTCAGCGCATCGCCCGTGCGGCCGACGAATTCGGAGCCGGACGCAACCTCTCGAACGGAATTATTGATGAGCTCGCCGATTTCCTTGGCTGCGCGAGCCGATCGCTGCGCCAGCTCCCGCACCTCCTGCGCCACGACAGCAAAGCCCTTGCCGGCCTCACCGGCTCTCGCCGCTTCGACTCCCGCATTTAGGGCCAAGAGATTGGTCTGGAAGGCGATGGAGTCGATGGCGCTGACAATCTGAACGATCTTGCCCGACGCGTCCTCAATCCGTCCCATGGCCGAAACCGCGTCTTGGACCACTGAAGCCGAGGCGTCGGCGCCCTGTTTGGCGCGTTGGACAAGCGCAAGCGCTGCTGCTGCCCGTCCTGAAGAGGTGTTGACGGCGGAAGAAATCTCCTCCACTGCCGCTGCGGTTTCTTCAAGTGCAGCCGCCTGCTTCTCCGTTCGACTGGCCAGGTCATCAACGGCTTCCGCCATCTGTCGGCCATTGTCGCTAATGAGGGAAGACGTCCCGCGGATATCGCTGAGCGTTTCCCTGAGCCCCGCCACCGACATGTTGAAATCGATACGGATCCGGTCGAGTTCGGCGGCAAAGGGCGTATCGATCGAAAAATTCAACTCCCCGCGCGACAGCCGTGTGAGTCCCTCTGCAAGCGCCTCGATTGCGGCGTCAACCTGGGCCTTGGCGCGACGTCGCTCGAGTTCGTTGTGGGCGCGCTCAGATTCCGCATCACTACGCGCGATCTGGGCCTGCTGTTCCATTTCGACATTCGACAGCGCATTTTGTTTGAAGACGGAAAGCGCACGGGCCATTTCCCCGATTTCGTCGCCCCGCGCCTCGCCGGTGATTGTGGTATCGAGCCTTCCCTCTGCGATCTTGCGCATCGCTGCGGTAATCTGGGTGATCGGTCCCTTCAGGGTGACGACCAGCGCGGCACCTGCGGTCATAGCAATCAGGATGCCAATGACAATCGCGCCGCCGGATATCCTATTGGCCTGTTGACGATCCTGCCCAGCATTTTGCCTCTGCGTCTCGGCGA
Organism: Rhizobium sp. PRIMUS64; assembly: GCF_023006465.1. Classification (NCBI taxonomy): domain Bacteria; kingdom Pseudomonadati; phylum Pseudomonadota; class Alphaproteobacteria; order Hyphomicrobiales; family Rhizobiaceae; genus Rhizobium; species Rhizobium sp. PRIMUS64. The sequence goes on from NZ_JALBGX010000056.1 coordinate 13,816, forward strand.
ATTGAGCAAGCAGGTTCCAGGTGTTGTCGATCTGCCCCGCAGCGCTGTCGAACTCAGCCAGCTTGCGCACCGCACCTTCGGAGAGCGCTGCCGCGTTCGCCGCAAGCAGATCGAGGACGGGTTGAGCCTTCTTCGGAATTTCGGCAAAGACCGGATCGTCGTTCACCACGCCGGCGAGACGGCCGAGCTCGGTCTGATACATGTAGATCGACTGCTGGACTTTCTTCACTCGCGCGTCGTCTGGATTGCCGGCGAGTTCGGCGAAGCCGACGCGGATCTCGTTGTTGCTGTTAACGATGGCGCGCAGTTCGTTGCCGACATTCGTCGCCTGAGAGATATCCTTGTCCGACGCGGCAAGCGCAAGCACGGAGGTCCGCATCAGATCGTCGCCAATCGTCTTGAGACTGTCGCCAGTTGCAGCAAGATTGGCGACGGCGGTATCCGTTGCTGGGACATCCAAAATGTCAGGCGACACCTTCGAAGCGTTGGCGATGGCATCCACAGCAGCGGCATACTGCGCGGCGAGGGCTTCGGTCGCTACAGCAGGCGAAAGCTGCTCCTTTGCCTTTTTCAAATCGGGCGCATATTTGGCTAGCAGGCTAACTTTGTCAGCCGGCGTCGTCGCGTTCGTATAGTCATTGCGAAGTTTTGTCGCGACACTGGCGGCGGCGCTGATGGAGACGGAATTGCTCAGGCCGCTCTTGTTGGCATTTTCCATCTTTTTCGCACTGGCCATCAGCATGAACGAGCGCTTGCCAACCTGCCCTTGCAGGTCAAGTAGTGCAGCGGAAGCAGCGTCCACATCACTGAGAATTTTCTGCTGTCCCGTTTCGATTTGCCAGATCGCTTCGATCTTTTGCGGGATGATTTGCGACTGATCAAGCGCCCGGTCAAGAAGCCCCACATCGGTCGTCGGCCTTAGCCTCTCGATCGTCTGCTTCAGGTTTGCCAGTTGCTCTCGGGCGTCCGCAAGCGCGGTATCACGAGCTTCCTGCGACGGTTTCATCAGAAAGCCGGTCATGCTGGAAGAAACATGTTTGAACCCGTTCAGGGACTGCAAGACATGGTTGGAGATCTCCATCCGTCCCTCGAGGAGGCTGGACGCGTAGTACCCCGTCAGTCCCACTGCGCAGAGACTAATGACGAATGGTGCCAAAAGTACGAGCACCTTCGTCTGAATGCGAACCCGCGACATCAAGCCATTTACCACGAATGCACCCCCACCACCGATTGCAGCTAAGCTGTCATTCTTTGCTTAAGAACCGATAAATGGGTTGATCCGAGGACCATGCACGCTTCGCCTCTCGGGGAGAAGGGCGTGGTTCAGACACTCGAACAAGCATGTAAGCAGATCGGGTATTCATCATAAGCGGCCCCTGCTGAGGAACTTCTGGAAACGCAAAAAGCCCTCCTTGTCGTCTGCGCTGAACAGGCAATGCACCCGCTCTACGAGGACGTAGTTGGTATCGATTATCTCTTATCAAGAGCCAAGGGGCTTATTCGCCCATCTATGGCTGGCTGCACGCTCCGCGTATGTCTGTTGATGCGCGACCTCGCCGTGGAGGCGATCCTCATTGCCGATTCATCGCCGACGACGTCACATGAAGTGTGAGCAGGCCGCCGGTTGAGGGAGTATATTGGTCAGATTATCCCGCAGATCTTCACTTTACGGCCTTCTCATAGACGTTCGGTTTTGGCGCTGCCCAACGACTAAGAGGCCATTCCTACTCGTAACTCGAGCTCGCCAAAAGGGATGCCATGGACACGCGACAAATTCCCTTCAAGGTGACCGCCGTTCGCTTCGTACGAGCGGTCAGGGTCTTCATGACATCGGAGGTCGGCAGCAAAGCTGGCTTGATGTTTGCCGGGCTCGTGGCGCTCTTGTTCGCGCTCAGCAGCCTGAACGTCGTCAACAGTTACGTCGGCCGTAACTTCATGACCGCGATCGCCAATCGCGAAACGCCCGAATTCATCCGGCAGGCAATATTCTATATCGGGGTCTTTGCGGCATTCACCATCGTCGCGGTCGTCTCCCGGTTCATTGAGGAACGCCTTGCGCTGCTCTGGCGGGAATTCCTCACCCGGCGGGCCATCAATCTCTATCTCGCCGACAGGGCTTATTATCAGCTGGATGTGTCGGGACAGCTTAGCCACCCCGACCAGCGGATCACTGAGGACATGCGTGTATTCACGGTCACTACGCTGTCCTTCGTCCTGATGGTACTCAACAGCAGCCTCACAATCATAGCCTTTTCCGGTGTGCTGTGGTCGATAAGTCCCCTGCTGTTTGTGGTGGCCGTTCTGTATGCCGCTTGCGGGTCGTACCTGACGATCGCGCTTGGGCGACCGCTCATCAAACTGAACTACGATCAGCTCGACAAGGAGGCCAGCTTCCGCTCCGGCCTAATTCAAGTTCGAGAAAACGCCGAATCCATTGTGCTGGCGCATTGCGAAGAACAGCAGAGCTTTCGTCTACTGCAGCGACTCGAGGATGCGGTCACCAATTTTCGCAAAGTCACCGCGATCAATCGCAACGTGGGATTCTTCACCACGGGTTACAACTGGCTGATCCAAATCATTCCCGCCTTAATCATTGCTCCTGCCTACATGAGAGGGGACATCGACTTCGGCGTGATCACCCAGTCCGGCGCAGCTTTCGCAATGCTGGTGGGAGCTTTTTCGCTGATCATAACCCAGTTCCAGTCCATCTCGACGTTCGCTGCGGTCGTGGCGCGGCTTAGCTCGCTGATGGAGGCTATAGAACAGGTACGAGCACCCGCAGGATCAGGTATCGCGATTGTCGAAGAAAAAGGGCGTCTGGCCTATGAGACGTTGACTCTGCTGTCATCGGCGAGCGAAGTTCCTGTCGTCAAAGACTTGTCGGTTTCGATCCCCATCGGGATGCGTGTCTTGATCACGGGGCCGGCCCAAGCTGCACGCGTCGCGCTGTTTAGAGCGACAGCCGGCATTTCCTTCAAGGGCTCCGGGCGCATCATTCGCCCAGGTCCCGACGATATACTCTTTCTCCCTCAGCGGCCTTATCTGCCGACAAGCACGCTGCACCAGATTCTCGTACGCAACGTACGCTCGAGCAAAATCCCGGACGACCGCATCATCCAGCTCCTGCACGAGCTCAATCTCGAACGGGTGTTAGCACAAGCGGGCGGGCTAGATGCCGAGAAGGATTGGGAAAAGTTGCTTTCGCTGCAGGAGCAGCAACTCCTCGCGCTCGTCAATATTCTTCTCGCGGCCCCGCAGTTCGTCTTCCTGGATCGAATCGACACGACGCTCGGTCTCGAACAATTTCCCAGGATCCTGCAGATACTTTCTGAAAATTCGATCACCTGCATCAACAACGCGGAAACTGACGTCCTACGCGATTGCCACGATGCGGTGTTGGAATGCGGTGAGGATGGCAGCTGGACATGGACGGTGAACCGCGCCTGAGACAGGGCGCGGCAACGCCGTTAATTTGGTTGTCGTACACCCGCAACAGGTTTAATTTAGCAAATCCTCGTTGCCCTCTTTGGGGGAAGGTCGTGCGGAGATGCTAGTCAAAGATGTGATGACCACGAAGCTTGTCGGTGTATCACCGGATAACAGCGTTCGGCGAGCCGCCGAAATCATGCTCGCAAATCAGGTTAGTGGCGTCCCGGTCATCGACGATGCGGGTCGCCTGATCGGGATCCTCAGTGAAGGTGATCTGCTGCGGAGAACGGAGTTAGGAGGGGCAGCCGCCGCCGAACTCGGAACGTTTGCCCTTACCGCCGAAGAGAAAGCCACGGCGTACGTCAAGAGCAACGCGTGGAAAGTCGCCGACGTCATGAGCCGCGACCCGGTCGTCGTAGGCGAGGACACGTCTCTGGGCCAGGTCTCAGCCTTGATGCAGAAACACCGGATAAAACGTATTCCCGTGATGAGAGATGGCGTGCCGATTGGCATCATCAGTCGTGCAGATCTGCTGAAGGCGATCGTTGCTGCCGATCGTGATGAAACCGCACCAGGTGACGAGGCCATCCGTCGCAGCATTGCGATACGCCTCAGCGAAAATTCAAGTCTTCTAGGAAAAGACATGGCCGTAACGGTTACTGACGGCGTGGCCCACCTGTGGGGAAGCATCGACACGGAGGAATGCAAGAGGGCAGCGCGCGTCGCTGCCGAAAGTGTCAGGGGCGTGACGCGAGTGGTTGAACACTTCTCCGGCGATCGTCCGTGAGAGTCAGCAAGCTCTTTGCCATCGGCTTCGGATTAAACCTCAGACACCTTCGAATTTGACTGTGCTTCAGACGCGTTTCGTGAGAGTATTAGCTCTTACGCATAGACAGCCTGGCACGAAGCCGTTTTTGACGGCAGGGCGATACATAGGAGCTGGAGGCATGGGTGATGGACCGCCGCAACGGCGTGCCAGCGCCTTAGGCTGATTGAAACGGGCACCATATCGCATATTCGGTCGATAACGATCGCGGGGCAGACTATGCCTCGCGCTTAGCATTCCTTCCGCCAAGCATCGCACCGCCCTCTTCAATCGCTGGCATTTAAAAACTCCTGGCATTTAAAAACTCGACGATTTCTCGCCTTGGAAGATCTTACCGTAGCAATCTGGGCTCAGAGGAGGAGATACCATGGTTTCGCTCAAGACGACTGGAGACGCAAAGGTCGCCATACACAAGAAGATAGCAACGGGCGGCCCCCTTTCGAAAAAAGAATTACAGTCGATGGACGCCTATTGGCGGGCATCGAACTATCTGTCGGTGGGTCAGATCTATCTTCTCGACAATCCGCTGCTGAAAAAACCATTGAAACGCGAGCATATAAAGCCACGGCTGCTTGGCCATTGGGGCACGTCGCCGGGCTTGAACATGCTTTACGTGCACCTCAACCGCGTGATCAAACGCGATGATCTTGAAATGATCTACGTCATCGGACCGGGACATGGCGGACCGTCGCTGGTTGCGCACGCCTATCTCGAAGGCACCTACAGCGAAGTCTATCCCAATATCGGCCAAGACGACGAAGGCATGAAGAAGCTGTTCAAGCAGTTCAGCTTCCCCGGCGGCATCCCTAGCCATGTTGCGCCGGAAACCCCCGGCAGCATCCACGAGGGCGGCGAGCTGGGCTATGCCCTTAGCCACGCCTACGGGGCGGCGTTCGACAACCCGGATCTGATTGTCGCTTGCGTCGTCGGCGACGGGGAAGCCGAAACGGGGCCGCTTGCGACGGGATGGCACGGCAACAAGTTCCTCAATCCGGCTCGCGACGGCTGCGTGCTGCCGATCCTGCATCTGAACGGCTACAAGATCGCCAACCCGTGCTTCCTGGCCCGCATTCCCCGTGAAGAGCTAAGGAAATTCTTCGAAGGCATGGGCTACACGCCATATTTCGTAGAAGGCAGTGACCCAGAAAGCGTGCACCAGCAATTGGCCGGCGTGCTCGACACAGCAGTGACGGATATCCAGGAAATATGGGCAGCAGCCCGCACCAAGGGCAACGTGAAACGTCCGATGTGGCCGATGATCGTTTTCCGCACGCCGAAAGGCTGGACCTGCCCCCCCGAGATCGACGGTAAGAAGTGCGAGGACTACTGGCGGGCGCACCAGGTGCCGATGGGCGACATGGACAAGTTGGAGCACATCCAAATTCTGCAGGAATGGATGAAGAGCTACCGCCCAGAGGAACTGTTTGACGACAATGGCCGCTTCAAGCCAGAGCTGGCGGGGCTGGCCCCCGTGGGGCATCGTCGGATGAGCGACAATCCGCATGCCAATGGTGGATTGCTGTTGCGGGACCTGAAGATGCCCGACTTCCGCGACTACGCAGTCTCCGTTCCAAGGCCCGGGCAAACCCACACCGAGGCGGCGCGGGTGATGGGTAAGTTTCTCCGTGATATCATGAAGATGAACATGGACAGCAAGAACTTCCGACTGTTCAGCCCCGATGAGAACAACTCCAATCGCTGGCAGGATGTATTGGAGGTCACCGACCGCTGCTACATGGCGGAGATCTATCCGGAAGATGATCATCTGTCGCCCGATGGCAGAGTGATGGAGGTGCTCAGCGAGCATCAATGCCAAGGTTGGCTGGAAGGTTACCTGCTGACCGGCCGGCATGGCTTCTTTTCCTGCTATGAAGCTTTCATCCATATCATCGACTCGATGTTCAACCAGCACGCCAAATGGCTGAAGGTGTGCAACGACATTCCATGGCGGCGATCGGTCGCCTCGCTTAACTACTTCCTGAGTTCCCACGTCTGGCGGCAAGACCACAATGGCTTTAGCCATCAGGACCCGGGGTTCATCGATCACGTGGTCAACAAGAAGGCGGAGGTTGTCCGGGTCTATCTGCCGCCGGACGCCAATACATTGCTCTCGGTGACGGATCACTGCTTGCGCAGCCGCAACTACGTCAACGTCGTTGTCGCAGGCAAGCAGCCCGCCCCGCAGTGGCTCACGATGGATCAGGCCATCAAGCATTGCAGCGAGGGTCTCGGCATTTGGGAATGGGCAAGCAACGACAAGGGAAGTGAGCCAGACGTCGTGATGGCATGTTGTGGCGATGTTCCAACAGTTGAGACGCTCGCGGCAGTCGAGCTGATCCGGGAGCACCTGCCGGAACTGAAAGTCCGCCTCATCAACGTGGTGAACCTGATGAAACTTCAACCGCCATCCGAGCATCCACACGGGCTGCCGGATCGCGATTTCGATGCACTGTTCACCAAGAACAAGCCGATCATCTTCGCCTTCCACGGCTATCCGTGGCTCATTCACCGGCTCACCTACCGCCGTACCAATCACGGCAATCTACACGTCCGCGGCTACAAGGAAGAAGGAACGACGACGACGCCGTTCGACATGGTGGTCCTGAATGAAATGGACCGTTTCCATCTGGTCGAGGACGTCATCGACCGGCTGCCGCAACTCGGTGCGCGCGCTGCCTATTTCAAACAGGCAATTCGCGAGAAGCTGATCGAACACAGGCAATACATCGAGAAATACGGCGACGACATGCCAGCAATCAGCGGCTGGAAATGGGGCTCGAAAGGCCAGCCGGGAAGGTCCCAAAGAACCTCGACCGAAGGGGATAATGCTTGAGCGGCGGCGTCCAATCGAACGGAGGTTCCAGTGGCAACGAGCACGTCCGACGCAGCACGACATGACAATATCGCGGAGCCGGCGAATCCCGGCTCCGCGGTCGCCTTGCTTTCCAACGATCGGTATAGTGTGCTGGTCACGGCCGCCGGGGCCGGTTACGGAATGTGGCAAGGCCTGGACATTACCCGGTGGCGCGAGGACAGCACCCGCGATTGCTGGGGCCAATTTTGTTATATCAGGGATCTGACGGACAACGATCTCTGGTCCATCGGAAAGCAGCCAATATTTCGCCCTTTAAATGTCTACAAGCACGCCTTTCACGGAGACAGGGCCGAATTTGGCTGTCACGCCGGTGACATTGAAATCGTCTCGAAGATCTGTGTCGCGTCCGATGTGGACGCGGAGGTGCGTGTGCTCATGATCATGAATCATGGTACACGGGAACGAACCCTCGAACTGACAAGCTATGCCGAGGTCTGCCTGATCAATCGTCGCGCGGATATGGCGCATCCGGGTTTTGCCAAGCTTTTTATAGAAACCCGGTTTGACGAGGCGACAGGCGCTCTGTTTGCCCGCCGCAGGCCACGTGCTGCCGGGGAGAAAGCCACTTGGGCAGTTCACGTTTCCTCATCGAACGTGCCGTCTGCCGAAGCGGCCGAATATGAAACCGATCGGCTGAGATTTCTTGGCCGAGGCCGGACGACAACCAACCCCTCGGTATTCGACGTGGGCGCATCGCTCTCCGGAACAACCGGCCCTGTCCTCGACCCGATTTTCTGTCTGCGGCGAACGGTTCGTCTGGCGCCAGGCGCCGACGCGCGCGTCGCCTTCGTCACAGGAGCGGCAGACGATCAGTCGGCCGTGCAGCGCATCGCCGAGAGATACGCCAAGTTCGACGCGGTCGAACAAGCTTTCTCCGATGCGTCAAGGAAATACGAAAGCGAGCTCCGGACACTGAACCTGAAGCCCGACGATATCTCGCTGTTCAATCGGCTGGCCGCGAGCGTCGCATTTGCGAACCAGGCCATGCGGCAGGCGCCTGTTATCCCGAGAGATCGATGGGATCAAGCGGCTCTCTGGGCTCAAGGTATCTCCGGCGACCTCCCGATCGTGCTGGTCCGCGCGGATGGCGATGGGGATCATGCGCTCGTTCGCCAGGTGACGATGGGCCATGATTTCGCTCGACGGAGGGGATTGAGATTTGACCTGATTCTGCTTGACGGGGGCGGTGCAGAAAGCGCCAAGCGGCTGGCCGAAAAGCTGCAATCAGGCCCGCAAGCGGAAATGTTCGGCAAACCCGGCGGAATCTTTATCCTTTCCGAGCCCGGTACCGAAAGCGACCACCTGGCGACCATCGCCGCGGCAGCGCGCATCGTCCTGCTGGGAACCGGCGGTGAACTCAGCGATCAACTCAACCGGCTCTTCCCGGCCACGTCACCTCTTTCGCCCACCATCACCACTGGGCTGAGCGAGCAACCCACAGCCCCTCCGCCTAAACCAGCCGAGGATTTGCAATACTGGAATGGGTTCGGCGGCTTCACAGCCGATGGACAGGAGTATGTGGTGCACGTGAGCGCGCTGAAACCCCAAGCCGCCGCCCTGCCGCCTGCGCCTTGGAGCAACGTGATCGCAAACCCGCATTTTGGCTGTCTGACGACTGAAGCCGGTCTCGGCTACACATGGTCGGAGAATAGCCAGATGAACCGGCTAACACCGTGGTCGAACGACCCGGTTACGGATGCGCCGGGCGAAGTCCTCTATTTGCGGGATGAGGAAACCGGAGATATCTGGACGCCGACACCCCTGCCCATCGGTCCTGGTGCGGCGGTGACCGTGCGTCACGGCCAAGGCTACAGCCGTTATATCGGTCACTGCCGTCACCTCGATCAAGAGCTGACGGTCTCCGTTTCACTCCACGATCCGGTCAAGATCATTCGTCTCAGGCTTACTAACAATGATGTTCGGGCTCGGCACGTCACCGCAACCTATTTCGCTGAGTGGGTACTTGGGACCCACCGCGAAGACGCGGCGACGCGGATTGTCTGCACGCGGGATACGCGGTCGGGCGCCATCGTCGCCAGAAACCCCTGGGGCGGAGCCTTTGCCGGGAAGCTGGCTTTCGCAGCCGCCAGTCAGCCGGCGCGCTCGGCGACATCTGACCGCGCGGAGTTTCTTGGCAACTATGGTTCCGTATTTCAGCCAGCGGCTATGCTGCGAACCAATCTTGCAGAACGGTTCGGTCCATTGCTGGATCCCTGCGCTGCGCTGATGGTGGATATCTCCTTGTCACCCGGCGAAAGCAGAGAAATCGTCTTTGTCTTGGGAGAGACTACCGACCTCGATGAAGTCCGCAGGCTGGTCCACGAGCATGCCGACTCCGAGCGTGCTGTCAGTAGCCTGTCGGCTGTTGTCCGCCAGTGGGACGATATTCTAAACTCGATCCAGGTGACCACGCCCGATGTCGGGATGAACTTGATGATGAACCGCTGGTTGCTGTACCAGGTTCTGGCGTGCCGTGTCTGGGCGCGTACGTCCAATTATCAGTCCGGAGGCGCTTACGGCTTCAGGGATCAGCTCCAGGACGTGATGGCTCTGGTCTACAGCGCTCCGAGCGAGGCCCGCTCCCAGATCCTGCGATCGGCAGCACGGCAATTTGAGGAGGGGGACGTCCAGCACTGGTGGCATCCTCCATCCGGTATCGGCGTGCGTACCCGGATCACCGATGACCTCTATTTCTTGCCTCTGGTCGTTCACCACTACGTGTCCACGACGGGCGACGTTCAACTGCTTGATGAGATGGTACCCTTCATCACGTCGCCGGTGTTGAAAGAAGACCAGGAGGAAGACTTCAACCAGCCGGCGACCAGCGAACAGTCCGGCTCCATCTACGAGCATTGCATCCGTGCGCTGGAGCATGGCTATCGATTGGGCAGCCACGACCTTCCTCTCATGGGAACCGGTGACTGGAACGACGGCATGAACAAGGTCGGCGCCGAAGGCAAGGGAGAGAGCGTCTGGAACGGCTGGTTCTTCCTCACGGTCCTGAAATCATTTGCCGAGATTTCAGTGTCGCGTGGAGATCAAAGCAGAGCCGCCTGGTGCCGCGAGCGAGTCGAGGCGCTGCGCACAGCCCTTGAGGCCAACGCCTGGGACGGTGGTTGGTATCGCCGGGCCTATTTTGACGATGGCACGCCGCTCGGGTCGGACCTGAACGACGAATGCCAGATCGACGCCATCCCGCAGGCCTGGGCTGTCATTTCGGGCGAAGCCGATGCTGGACGAGCTTCAAACGCGATGCGTGCGGTCCACGACCGGCTGGTACGCCAAGAGGACAAGCTGATCAAACTCTTCGACCCGCCTTTTGACGAAGGCTTGCTACAGCCCGGCTACATCAAGGGCTATGTCCCGGGCATCCGTGAAAATGGCGGCCAATACACGCATGCGGCAACCTGGGTTGTCTGGGCGACCGCTTTGCAAGGCGACGGCGATCTCACCTTAAAGCTGTGGAACCTGATCAATCCGATTTGTCATGGCGCCACGCGAGATCAAGTCGAACGCTACAAGGTGGAACCATATGCGGTCAGCGCCGATATCTATGGCGCGCCGCCACACACTGGGCGCGGTGGATGGACCTGGTACACCGGATCGGCCAGCTGGTTCTACCGCGTAGCGCTCGAGGCGATCCTCGGCTTTCGCCAGCAAGGGCCGTTTCTGCGGTTCGAGCCGTGCGTTCCGGCAGGCTGGCCGGCCTATGAGATCGCATACCGATATGGATCAGCGACCTACCGCATCCGTTTCGACAACGCGAAGGGCATTGGCCGAGGCGTGCACTCCGTCACCCTGGACGGTGAACCAGTCGCGAACGAAGCCGTCTCGCTTGTGGATGACGGACGCATGCATAACGTCCACATCATAGTTGGTTAGCGGCCATGCCCGAAATGCTCTCAACCGACGCTGATCTCGACCGCATGCCAACGGACCAGGACCTCGCTCGGCTGCAATTCACCACTCTTTTGTACTATCTCCAATGCACAAACCCGGACAACGGCCTGGTGCGCGACAAGACAGAACCGAACGCCCCGGCAAGCATCGCGGCGATCGGCATGGCGTTGGCGACCATCCCCGTGGTTGTAGAACGCGGCGTCCTCATCCGCGAATTTGCGGCAAAGATCACCCGCAATCGCTTGAGATACCTGATGGCATGCCCGCAGGGGCCGGAGCCGGATTCATCCGGCTACAAAGGGTTTTTTTATCACTTCCTAGACATCGAAACTGGGCGCCGGGTTTGGCAATGCGAGTTGTCGACAATCGACTCGGCTTTCCTGTTCGCAGGTGCCTTGACCGTTGCCACCTACTTTGATGGCGACACGGCCGCTGAGGCTGAAATCCGCCAGCTCGCGATGGCGCTTTACGAGCGTGCCGACTGGAATTGGGCCTGCGATGGCGGTGCAACTTTAACGCATGGCTGGCGTCCGGAGAGTGGCTTCATCCCCTATCGGTGGCGTGGCTATGATGAAGGCCTGCTGCTCTACATCATTGGTCTGGGATCCCCAACTCACCCTTTGCCGCCCGAGTGCTATGCCGCCTACACCGAAACCTACGAATGGCGGAATATCTACGGCCGCGAGTTGTTGTATTCAGGACCGCTTTTTACCCATCAACTGTCGCACATGTGGATAGACTTTCGAGGCATCCGCGATGCGTTCATGCGCCACCATGACACCGACTATTTCGAAAACAGTCGGCATGCGACATATATCCAGCAACAATACGCAATCCGCAACCCGATGAACTTTGTAGGGTATGGCGAACATTGTTGGGGGTTCACCGCATGCGACGGCCCGGGTTGGGGTAAGCGGACGATAGATGGGGTCGATCGGGAGTTCTTCGACTACGTAGCCCGCGGGGCTCCTTTCGGACCTGACGATGGGACTATCGCGCCATGGGTCGTTGTCGCCTCGCTGCCGTTCGCGCCGGAGATTGTCGTGCCAACTGTCCGCAACTTTGCGCGGATGAAGCTCGGTATGACGCGGCTTTACGGCTTCAAACCGTCGTTTAACCAGACATATGCGGTGGAAAACAGTCAAGCCGGATGGTGGGTAAGCCCTTATCACTTCGGCATCGACCAAGGACCGGTGGTGCTGATGATCGAAAACTATCGGACCGGCTTGCTCTGGAACATCATGCGCCAATGCAAGCCCATCGTGACCGGGTTGAGACGTGCGGGATTTTCAGGGGGCTGGCTTTAGATTGGATGCCGCTTGGATTCTATCGCCTCACGCCCGCGGATGCCAACTCTCGCCTTCGTTGTCAATTGGTATCTTCCGGGCATGCGAAGGCGAGCTGGATTACTTCAACTTGGCGGGATCAAGGGGTCGGCGGCTGTTTTGTTCGCCGCATGCTCAGTCGACAATATGATAGCCGCCGTCCACATAGAGCTCCTACCCAGTGATTGGGCGCGCGGCGCTTCTCGGGCCGAAAGGGTTGATCATGCGCATTACATCGGTTTCAGGGTGCTGTTATGAGTGCAAGCGTGTGGCGGGCGATCATCAGTTCCTCATCCGTCGGCAGGACGTAGAGCGCGACGCGGCTCGCAGAAGTGGAAATGAGCACCGCGCCCGCTTCGTTGGCCGCGGGATCGAGTTCGGCTCCCAGCCAGGCAAGCCGTTCGGCGATGCGAGCGCGGATTGGCGGCGAATTCTCCCCGACGCCAGCCGTAAAGACGAAAGCGTCAAGACCTCCAAGCGCGGCGGCAAGCATGCCGGCACTGAGCGCACAGCGATGGACGAAGTGATTGATGGCGAGGGCCGCACGCGGGTCATCGCTGGCAAGAAGATCGCGCATGTCGGCCGAAATGCCTGACAGCCCCTTCAGACCGGACGCCCTGTAGAGAAGGTCCGTAACCTCCCCCATGGTCATTCCTCTGTGATCGAGCAGGTATAGCACGATGCCGGGATCCATCTGGCCCGGGCGGGTGCTCATCGGCAAGCCATCGAGTGCCGTGAAGCCCATCGTAGTCTCAAGGCTGCGTCCGTCCTTCAGCGCGCACATGGACGCACCGCTGCCGAGGTGGGCAACTATGATGCGTCCACCGGCGATTCCGGGCGCGACTTCGGCCAACCGCTCGGCAATGTATTCGTAGGACAGGCCATGAAAGCCGTATCGTCGTACTCCGTGCTCGTAGTAGTCCCAGGGCAAGGCGTAGCAATCCGTATGCGGGGCGTGGCCGCGATGGAAAGCGGTGTCGAAACAGGCGACCTGCGGCACATCCGGATTGATTTCCATCGCGAGGCGGATCGGCGCGAGGTTGTTCGGCTGGTGCAGCGGAGCAAGCTCCTGGAAAGTCGCAAGCTTGTCGAGTGTGTCGCGGTCTATGAGGATCGGTTTCGCATAGTCCGGGCCGCCATGAACGACGCGATGACCAGTGGCACGGAGCGTGAAACCCTTAAGGGTCAGCAACCACGCACGGATTTCAGCGATTGCCGCCGGCAGGTGGTCGACTACCTCCGGCGCATATCGACGATCAACCAGGACCGTTCCGTCGGCGGCGCTCGCCGCTAGACGGGGCCGTACTCCGATGCCATCGATCTGGCCGCGAATGCGGCAATTGGGGCCGGTGTCGGCGATCTCAAAGATCTGGAACTTTAGGCTTGACGAGCCGGCGTTGACGACAAGGATCGCGTCCATGGTTCAGGCCGCCACTTGTGTCACACGCCGCCGGGCGGCGGAATGGATCACCACACGGGGCTGACCGAGCCCGACCGTCGTCCCGAGGTCGATTGCATTCTGCACGATGTCGCGTTTAACATCGAGGTCGGGAGAGATGTTGATCGCCGCGTCGGTGATGAAGAGCGTGTCGGCGTGGTCAGGCACATCCATCACGAAGATATGGCTGACGCGGCGTTCGGTGCGCAGGCCGGTGGCGGGGGCCGTGACGTCGCGCATCAGTTCGTCCGTATGGAGGCTGCCCTTCATGAGGAACTCGCCCTTTCCCTCTCGTACCAGGACGACTGCCTTCGCCGCAGCGGCGTGGCTATTTGGAACGTCGACGATTTCGTGCTCTTTCAGATCAAGCCCATTCTCCGCGGCCACCGTCTGAATTCTTGCGGCGGGCTCCACCAGGACCGGTACGATCAGTCTGTTCTCGGCGTCAAGCGCGCCCTGCAATGACGTCTCGTCGCAGGGATGCGCCACGATCGTGACGGCAGGCGCAACCTCCCGTGCAGCGGCAATCAGTCGGTCGTATTTTGATTGTTCAGGTTTGGTCGTGGAAAGGTCGGTCATTGGGAAGCTCCCTCTGCTTCGATCAGGATGCGTTGCGAACGCGAGCGCTCTTGCTTGCCGGTCCGCGGACTGGGTTGCTGCCGAATTCCTCCTTGCCGAGGCTGAACAGCTCGGCCACACGATCGAGGCAATCGGCTCCCGCCGGCCTGCAACGCCCGACGACACCAGCAGCTCGCGCAGGGCCTCGAAGGCCTTTCGGCGCTCGTCCATGTCCGCCGGCAGGAGTGCCGGAATTGTCCCAAGGACCCGGGCTCGTCGATCAAGAGGACGAAATACTGTTCTCGCATCATCGTCTTGAACCCAGCCAGCGTCAATCGACCTGCGCTGGCACGACTTTCGTAGCCGAGGCGCAAGGGGTGGGGATGCCGCATCGGCCACCGGCGGCGTAATGGCCGCCCGGACGGCTGGCTAGGCAAAGACGCGGTAGTTCGCGAGATTGATCTCCGAAAGTCGGGCCGCAGCGGCGGAGCGATGTTCGTCCTCGATCTCATTGCCGGCGGCCCTACGGGCATGCGTGTTTGCCAGCGGCTTCCAACAAGCAATCGATCCAGTGACTCGATTGCCCGCCGAGCGGGCTGCTCCACGAGGAGCGTTTTGTTTTTTGGAGGGAAAGATTTGGTTGCGGGGGCCTGAAGCCACAGCGACTTGTAACTTCGGCGGAACAGCCGGTGTTATTTGGAAGAAATTTCCCACTACGCCGTAACAAAACGTCGGTACCGACCGGCTCAAGCCATTTGCCTATGGAACAATAAAATCGGTACGGCGCTATCGAAAGCGCGCGCTTCGCAAGCGACCTTCGCCACATCCGGACCGACCCGGTCTTGCTCCGCCAATGACAATAATCTTGTGAAAAATCCGATTTTAGGGCACAATTTTTGAACGCATCGGAAGTTGCGGCGCAATCTCAAATCCGGCCGTCTCGCGCCGGGTAGCAGTTCGCGTCGGAGGGTCGGCGTCGATGGATCAGGGGTTCTTTCTTCTGTTCGCTACGGTGTCCGTGATCACCGCCTTGACGCTGGTCATGGCGCGCAATCCGGTTCACAGCGCATTGGCATTGATGGCGTGCTTCCTGCAGATATCGGCAATCTTCGTCTTGCTCGAGGCGCCGCTGCTCGCGGTCATCCAGATCTTTGTCTATGTCGGCGCGATTATGGTCCTGTTCGTCTTCGTGATCATGATGATCGATGTGCGCGAAGCGGTCTTGCAACGGTTCTTGCCGGGCGGCAACATGGCGGCTCTGGTGTTGCTCGTCCTGCTTGGGATCGAGATGGTTGCGCTGGTGCTCTGGAGCGGCCGCTTTTCGCTCACGCAGCCCGTCACCGTGCGCGGTGGCGATCAGGTCAGGCAGCTCAGCACAACGCTGTTCGCCGACTATCTCCTGCCGTTTGAAGTTGCGTCCGTCATCCTGCTGGCCGCCCTGATCGGGGCCATCGTGCTGGCGCAGAAGGAGCAGCGGTGATGGTTCCGCTCTGGTGGTATATTTTGCTCGGAGTGGCGCTGTTCGTGATCGGAGCGGCGGGCGTGCTGCTCAGGCGCAACATTCTGGTCGTGCTGATGTCGCTGGAGCTGTTGCTCAACTCGGTCAACATCAATTTCATCGCTTTCGGGCGTTACTACGCCGATTTCCGCGGTCAGATTTTCGCGATCTTCGTCATCGCAATCACCGCGGCGGAGGTTGCCGTCGCCCTCGGAATCCTGGTCGCCCTCGTGAGGAACAAATCTACCCTCAAGGTCGACGACGTGACCATGATGAAAGGATAGAGGCTTGGACCCGGTGGTATCGATCCGGCCGCTACTTGCCGTCGCCGTCGCGGGCCTGGCGGCCCTTGCAGTTCTTCTCCTGAACAACCGCGAGAAACTCCGCGATATCGTCTCGCCATTGGCGGCAATCGCCATGTTCGCAATTGTCGTCTCGATGGCGCCCACGGTGCTGGCGGGCGGGACGGTCGAATTGCGCCTGTTTGAGGTTCTGCCGGGGATTGACTTGGCTTTCCGGGTCGATGCGCTCGGCATGGTGTTTGCCACCGTCTCGTCGCTGCTGTGGATTGTCGCGGCGATCTATTCCATCGGCTACATGCGGCACTTGAACGAGCATGCGCAGACCCGGTTCTTCGCCTGCTTTGCCGCCAGTCTCGCGGCAGCGGTCGGAGGCGCCTTCGCCGCCAATCTGTTCACGCTGGTGATCTTCTACGAGATGCTCACCCTCGTTACCTATCCGCTCGTTTACCACCACGAAGACGAAGAGGGATGGACGGGCAGCCGCAAGTACCTGGTCTATTTGATGGGAGCGTCAAAGAGCGTGCTTCTCGCCGCGCTGGCGCTGACCTACCACATTGCGGGATCGCTCGACTTTGTCACGGGGGGCCTGCTGGCAGGGAGCGATGCTTCGGTGGCGCTGCTGACAGTCGTCTATTTCTGCTACCTCTTCGGCTTCGCCAAGGCTGCGGTGATGCCGATGCACGCATGGCTGCCTGCCGCGATGGTGGCGCCGACACCGGTCAGTGCGCTCCTGCATGCCGTGGCCGTGGTCAAGATGGGCGTGTTTTGCGTGCTGCGGTTGGTGTTCCATGTGTTCGGCACGGGGCTGGTGGACGGGCTAGGACTGGGCATCGCCACGGCCTATCTGGTCTCGTTCACGATTCTGATGGCGTCGGTCTACGCCCTGACGCGGGACGACCTGAAGGCGCGGCTCGCCTATTCGACGGTCAGCCAGCTCTCCTACATCGTGCTGGGCGCGGTTCTGCTCTCGCCGGTCGCGATGGTCGGCGGGATCATCCACATCGCGGCGCATGCATTCTCAAAGATCACACTGTTTTTCTGCGCCGGGTCGATCTATTGCGCGTCTGGCAAGCGCAACATCAGCGACATGGCAGGTATCGGCCGCCGGTTGCCCTGGACGATGGGGGCGTTCTTCGTCGGCTCACTCAGCATGATCGGCGTGCCACCGACTGCGGGGTTCGTGAGCAAGTGGTATCTGGCGCGAGGCGCGGTGGAGGCGGGGGAAATCGCGTTCCTGATCGTGCTCCTAGCGAGTTCGGTCCTCAACGCCGCTTATTTCCTGCCGGTCAGCTATGTCGCCTTTTTCGGGACGGAGGCGCAAGGGAGCCCGGCAACGGTCCGTGAAATTCCGATGGTGACGATCCCGCTAGTTGCGACCGCCATCCTGTCGGTGGCGATGGGCATCTTCCCCGACTATTTCGTCGCCTTGGCGGAAGGAGTTGTCAGGTGATAAAGCGCTTGGTCGATTTCTTTGGCGACGGAAAGTATGCGACCGAACGGCGTCGGCTTTTCTATCTGGTGCTCGTCCTGATCGTCATCGCCGACTTCCTGGTGCCGCGCGAACACGCCGAATACCCGTGGGACCGTCTGCCGGGCTGGTCGGCCGTCTACGGCTTCTTATCCTGCGTGCTGCTGATTTTCGTTTCCAAGTTCCTCGGCCATCGGGCTGGGCTCATGCGGCGCGAGGACTATTATGACTGACTTCGTCCATCCCGCCCTGCTGTTCATTCTCGGTGCCCTGCCGATCCCCTTTCTGAACGGGTCGATCCGCAAGGCCTATCTGCTGCTGATCCCGATACTTGCGATCCTCACCGTGCTCACGATGCAGTCAGGCAGCTACGGCGCGGCATCGTTCATCGGGCAGGAAATCCTCATCGCGAAGGTCGACAAGCTGAGCATCGTCTTCGCAACGGTCTTCACCATTATGGCGCTGATCGGAACGGTCTATGCTCTGCACCTGACGCGCCCCGGCCAGCATGTCGCTGCGTTCGTCTATGTCGGCAGCGCGCTTGGCGTGGTTTTCGCCGGCGACTACCTGACCTTGTACCTGTTCTGGGAAGGCATGGCGTTTGCCTCTGCCTATCTGGTTTTCGCCCAGGGCGGCCGACAGGCGATCGCCGCCGGGTTCCGGTATCTCATGGTCCATATCACTGGCGGCGTCGTCCTACTTGGCGGCGTCATTCTCTACGGGCTCTCGACTGGCTCGCTGCTCTTCGGCCCGATCGGAGGCGAGATGGGCGTCGGCGCTTACCTGATCCTTGCCGGGTTCATGCTCAACGCCGCTGTGCCGCCGCTCAACGCCTGGCTGACCGACGCTTACCCGGAGGCGACTGTCACCGGCGCGGTGTTCATGAGCGCCTTCACCACCAAGACCGCCGTCTATGTGCTGGCTCGGGCGTTTCCGGGAACTGAACTTCTCGTTTGGCTCGGCACCGCGATGGCGCTCTACGGCGTCGTCTACGCGGTGCTGGAGAACGACTGCCGCCGGCTACTGGCCTATCACATCGTTAGCCAGGTGGGCTACATGGTGGCGGGCGTCGGCATCGGCACCGAGATGGCGGTGAACGGGGCCACCAGTCATGCCTTCGCACATATCCTCTACAAGGCGCTCTTGTTCATGGGTGCTGGGGCGGTGATTTACGTCACCGGCCGGCGCAAGCTCACCGAGCTTGGTGGGCTCTACAAGACCATGCCGGTGACCGTGGCGCTCTACATGGTTGGCGCTTTCGCGATTTCGGCATTTCCATTCTTCTCGGGCTTCGTCACCAAGTCGATGGTGGTGGCCGCCGCCGGACAGGATCACCGCGCTGTGATGGTGCTCGCGCTGACGATGGCGTCGGCGGGGACGTTCCTGCACACCGGACTGAAGCTGCCGTACTACATGTTCTTTGGCACCGACCGTGGGCTGGAGGCGCGGGAGCCGCCCCGCAACATGCTGGTTGCGATGGGCATGGCGGCGGTGCTCTGCATCGCGATCGGGGTGTTCCCTCAGCCGCTTTACGATCTTCTGCCCTATCCGGTGGACTACGAACCTTACACCGGCGTCCATGTCACCGAGAGCCTTGGAGTGCTGATGTTCACCGCCTTGGGTTTTGTCATATTCCTCAGGGCGCTCGACCCCGAGAACACGATCAGCATCGACACCGATTGGTTCTACCGCAAGGGCGCTCGGGTCTTCATGTGGATCGCCGGAAAACCGCTGGCGCGCTACGAGAAGGCGGTGAGCGACGTGTCCGAGACTGCTGTGTTGCCTTTCCTGCATGGGGCGGCGCGAATGGGACTGCGGATCGATGTCACCGGCGTTGACGCCGTCGTGAACGGCGTCGCCCGCTCGATCCTGCGCGGCGGCGGGCGGCTCCGGCGGCTCCAGACCGGCGTCGTGACCCATTACGCGCTGGCGATGATCGCTGGTGTGATCGCAGCCGCCGTGGTCTTCGCCGTGGTATGGCGGTAGGGGGCGCGATGGGATTGCCGCTTCTGAGCTTCATAATTTTCACGCCCGTCGCCGGGGCAGCGGTTCTGATGTTTCTCCGCGGCGACGATGCGGTGCGCTGGACAGCGCTGGGTGTCACAATCCTTGACCTCGCCCTCTGCATCGCCATGCTGGCCGGATTCGACACCACGACCCACGAGATGCAGTTCACAGAGAAGCGCCCTTGGGTGCCCGCGCTCGGGATCACTTATGCGCTTGGTATCGACGGGATAAGCGCGCTCTTCGTGTTCCTGACCGCGTTGCTGGGTTCGATCTGTGTGCTCGCCTCGTGGGTTGCGATCGACCGCAAGGTCAAGGCGTTCATGGTCAGTCTGCTCTCCATGCAGGCGCTGATGCTGGGGGTGTTCTGCGCGCTCGACCTGTTCTTGTTCTACGTTTTCTGGGAAGCGATGCTGATCCCGATGTACCTGATCATCGGCGTCTGGGGTGGCGAAGGCCGGATCTATGCGGCGTTCAAGTTCTTCCTCTACACGCTGGCGGGCAGCCTCCTGTTCCTCATCGGTGTCATCGTGCTCTATTTCAACGGCGGCGAGACCTTCGACATCCTCGCGCTGACAGCGCAGGATTTGCCGTTCCCGGTCCAGTCCTGGCTGTTCTTCGCCTTCCTGATCGCCTTCGCCGTCAAAGTGCCGATGGTGCCGGTCCATACCTGGCTGCCGGACGCCCATGTACAAGCGCCGACCGCGGGCAGCATCATCCTGGCGGGCGTACTCCTGAAGATGGGCGCCTATGGGTTCCTGCGGTTCTCGCTGCCGATGCTGCCAGAGGCGTCGGTATATTATTCGACACTGATGCTTTCGCTTTCAGCGCTTGCGATCGTCTATGGCGGGTTGCTCGCGCTGGCACAGGACGATCTGAAGAAACTGGTGGCCTATTCCAGCATCAGCCACATGGGCTTCGTGACCATGGGGATTTTTGCGCTGAATCTCCGCGGACTCCAAGGAGGTATCCTGCAAATGTTCAATCATGGCGTGACGACGGGCGCCCTGTTCCTGTTCGTCGGCTTGATTTACGAGCGGACCCATACCCGCAGCATCGCTGATTATGGCGGGCTGATGAAGGCAGCACCCGTCTATACCGCGTTTCTTGCGCTGTTCACTCTGTCGTCGATGGCGCTGCCGGGAACAAATTCGTTCGTCGGCGAATTGCTGGTCCTGTCGGGCGGGTTTGCGGCCAACCTGGCCATCGGCGCGGCCGCCGTTTTGGGCGCGTTGCTTGGCGCGGCCTATCTGCTTGGCATGTATAGGAAAGTCGCGCTTGGTCCGGCCAGCGTCGGCGTCCGGTTCAAGATACGCGACGTGAACGCCCGCGAGCTGGCAGCGACCCTGCCGCTGGCCGTGTTAGTGCTGTGGGTCGGGCTCTATCCGAAACCCTTTCTCGGCATCATCGACGTCTCGGTGAAGCATTTGCTGGCTCAGGTGCACGATAAGGGGAGCGGCCCATGACCGCCGCAGCACTTTTCCAGTCGGCTCTCGCAAGCCTGCCCGAGATCGTGGTGATCACTGGAGCCTGCATCCTGCTGATCCTGGGACAGCTTGTGCGCAGGGGGCAGGAATATTTCCTGGTCTGGGCTTCCGTCGCGATCGTGCTGATTGCCGCCTTGGCGACACTCATTCTTTCGAGCGAGGTGCGGCCGGCCTATACGGGCATGTTCGTCGCCGACCGCTTCGCGGTCTTCTTCAAGTTCGTGTTCTACCTGGCCACCATCCTGACATTCCTCCTTTCGCGAAAATATGCGGATATCGAGGGGATCGGGAGCAGCGAATACTATGTCCTGCTGCTCTTTGCGCTTTCGGGAATGATGATCATGGCCTCGGCGACCGATCTCCTCTCGATCTATGTGGGCCTCGAACTGATGGTGCTCTGCACCTATGTGCTGACCGGATTCCTGCGGCGAGAGCGGCGGTCAAACGAAGCGGCGCTGAAATACGTGATCCTTGGCGCGGTCTCGACCGGGATTTTCCTTTACGGCGTTTCGCTGGTCTACGGGCTCACCGGCACGACGCAGCTGGACGGGATGGCTGCGGCGGTCACCGGCGATCCGCTCGATCCCGGATTGCTGCTGGCGGTGGTCTTCATCGTCGCGGGGCTGGTCTTCAAGGTCGGCGCGGTGCCGTTCCATATGTGGTTGCCGGACGTCTATGAAGGCGCGCCGACGACGATCACCGCCTTCATGTCAGTCGGCCCCAAGGCGGCGGGGTTCGCAGTGATCCTGAGGGTGTTCCTCAACCCGCTGGTAGCAGCCTCGGACGTTTGGATCATCGTCGCGGTCATTGCCGTGGGCACGATGGCGCTCGGCAGTTTCGTGGCGCTGGTGCAGGATAATTTCAAGCGGCTCCTCGCTTATTCCAGCATCGCCCATGCCGGGTTCGCCCTTTTCGGCGTGGTGGCCGGCGGTGCCGACGGGATCGCCAGCGTGATGCTCTACCTGCTGATATACTCTTTGATGAATCTCGGCATTTTCGCCACTGTCATCATGATGCGGAACGGCAATTTCTCGGGCGAGGTTATCGAAGACTACTCGGGTTTCGCCAAGTCCCGTCCCGGGCTCGCGCTTCTGATGCTGCTCTATCTGTTCTCGCTCGCCGGCATTCCGCCAACGGCCGGGTTCTTCGCCAAGTTCTACGTGCTGGTCGCGCTCGTCGAGCGAGGGTTCGTCATGCTGGCGGTGATCGCAGTGCTGCTGAGTGCTGTTGCCGCCTACTTTTATATCCGCATCGTCATGGTGATCTACATGCGCGAGCCGGAAAGGACGTTCGACCCGGCGCTGACGCCCTTGGTGCGCGCGACGCTCGCCTTCACTGCTGCGGGCACCATCGGCATCGGCCTGTTCCCCGCCTGGTTTTTAAGACTTGCCCAGCATTCCGTGTTGGCGGCTGACCGATTGAATTTGCAATGATCTGTCCGACGGAATAAACTCAAAGCTCAAGAAAGGATTGCCCAAGTTGCTTCCCGGGGCGACTGCATTACGGTCCTGAACAGGACGGTCGCGGCCTGAGGAAAGCAGTCAGTGGGTAACCGGTGCAGTGCGATATGGCTGCGATGGAATTCTTGCCGGTTCTTTTTATGATCGTCGGAGTCGTTCTGGTGACGGGCGCGACGCTTTTTGTCTCTTCGCTGCTGCGTCCGTCCAATCCCTATCCCGAAAAGAACATGCCTTATGAGTGCGGCATGGACGCCGCGGGTGAGGCCGCCGCGGGGCGCTTCAGAGTGCCGTTCTTTATCCTTGCGATCCTGCTGGTCGTCTTCGATGTCGAGACGATGTTCCTCTTTCCCTGGGCCGCCGTCCTGAAAGACATCGGGCTGGTCGGCTTTGTCGAGATGTTCGTCTTCATAGTGCTGCTTCTTGTGGGCTTCGCCTATGCCTGGCTGAAGGGAGCACTCGAATGGGAGGCGTAAACAACGCGATCCGCGACAGCGTGCTGTTCACCACGGCCGAGAGCGTTATCAACTGGAGCCGGAGCTCGGCGCTGTGGCCCGAGACCTTCGGAATTGCCTGCTGCGCCATCGAGATGATCTCGGCGGGGTGCGCCCGCTATGATCTCGACCGGTTCGGCGTGGTGTTCCGGCCTTCGCCGCGCCAGTCCGATGTGATGATCATCGCCGGCACAGTAACGCGGAAGTTCGCGCCCGTGGTGCGCCGCCTCTATGACCAGATGCCGGAGCCCCGCTGGGTCATCGCCATGGGCACCTGCGCCATCTCGGGCGGGGTCTACAACACCTACGCGGTGGTGCAGGGAGCGGAAACCTTCGTGCCGGTGGACGTGCATGTGCCCGGCTGCCCGCCGCGGCCCGAGGCGCTGATGCATGGATTCCTGCTACTTCAGGAGAAGATCAAAAAATCCCGAGCACTGGCCGGGACTCCTCTGGGTCGGGTTGCAGCGTCATGAGTGTGGAGACGCCCCTCATCCGCACTACGATCACGGAGCGTTTCGGCGAGGCAATCGACGATCTTGGCTTCGCGCATGGTGTATATGCCTTCGCCGCTCCGCCTGACATGATCGTCGAGCTTTGCCGGTTTCTGAAGGAACACCCGGCGTTGCGGTTCAACTTCCTGTCGGACATCTGCGGGGTCGATCATTATCCTGAGATGCCACGCTACGAGACGGTGTACCACCTCTATTCGCTACCGAACAAATTGCGCGTTCGCATCAAATGCCGCCTCGCCGATCCGCCGCGGGTCCCGTCGGTGACGGGGATCTGGCGAACCGCCAATTGGCATGAGCGCGAAGCCTGGGATATGTACGGGATCAGGTTCGAGGGCCACCCCGATTTGCGCCGGATCTACATGTGGGAAGGGTTCGAGGGCTTCCCACAGCGCAAGGATTTTCCGCTCCGTGGCTACAAGGACAAGCTGAACCCGTTTGGCGCCGAAGGCACGCCACCGACGCAGCCCGACCTCGCCACCAAGAACATTCCATAAGGGAGGCCGCTCCACGCCGGGAACTTAAAATGACCGAAGTCACCGAACTGATCAGGCCGCAAGGCGAAGCGTTCGACACCAAGGAGGTGCTTCTCAATCTCGGCCCCCAGCACCCCAGCACGCATGGGGTTCTTCGGCTCGTCCTGGAATTGGACGGCGAGTACGTCAAGCGCGTGGACCCACACATCGGCTACCTCCATCGCGGCACCGAAAAACTGGCGGAGAGCTTCACCTACACCCAGATTTTTCCGCTCACCGACCGGCTCGACTACCTCTGTCCACCGTCGAACAACCTCGCCTTCGCGCTGGCGGTGGAGAAACTCCTCGGCATAGAAGCACCGATCCGCGCACAATATATCCGCGTGATGATGGCCGAGCTGGCGCGGATCTCCGGCCATGTCTTGATCACCGGCGCGCTGCCGATGGACCTCGGCGCCATGACCGCCTTGCTTTACGCCATGCGGGAGCGCGAAATGATCATGGACCTCCTGGAAATGATCAGCGGTGCACGCATGCACACGTCCTTCTGCAGGGTTGGCGGAGTGCGCGAGGACCTGCCTGACGGTTTCCTTCCCAAGATCAGGGAGTTCTGCGACATCTTCCCGAACCGGATCCGCGACTATGAGCGGTTGCTCGAAAACAACCGGGTGTTCCTGAAGCGCACGCAGGGGATCGGCGTGATCTCCGCCGAGGACGCCATCGATCTTGGCCTGAGCGGTCCGAACCTGCGCGCTTCGGGCGTCGACTGGGACATCCGTCGCGACGAGCCCTATGAGATCTATGACCGGCTCGACTTCAACGTCATCACGCGCGACGAGGGCGACTGCTATGCGCGCTGGCAATGTCGGGTCGAGGAAATGCGCGAGAGCGTCCGGATCATCGAGCAATGCCTCGACCAGATGCCCGAGGGGCCGTTTCAGATCGACATGCCAACAATCGCCTTCCCAGTGGACAAGGACAAGGTGCATTGCTCGATGGAAGCACTGATCCAGCATTTCGACCTGTCGGCCTATGGCTTCAAGGTGCCGAAGGGCGAGGTCTATTCGGCGATCGAGGCGCCAAAGGGCGAGCTTGGGTTCTATATCATCAGCGACGGGTCGCCAAAACCATTCCGCATGAAGGTGCGGGCACCCTCGTTCGTCAACCTTCAGGGACTGTTCGGGGTGACCAACGCCCGCTATCTGGCGGACATGATCGCCGTGCTCGGCAGTCTCGACCCAGTGATGGCGGAGGTGGACAAGTAGCAGGGATTTGAATGCAATGACCATGCGCGAAAGGATAAAAGAGGCAGCGGCGCGGTATCCCGACCAGCGCTCTGCGATCATGCCCGCGCTTCTGATCGCGCAGAGGGAGCATGGCCATCTGCCTGGTCAGGTGCTGGAAGAAGTCGCCGACATTCTCGGAGTCGAACGGATCTGGGTCTACGAGCTGGCGACCTTTTATACGCTCTTCCATACCGAGCCGGTGGGCATGTTCCACCTGCAACTCTGTGACAATGTTTCCTGCATGCTGTGCGGAGCCGAGGACCTGCTGAAGCATCTGGAAACGGCGCTGGCGATCAGGAAGGGCGACACCACGCCGGACGGGCTGTTCACGCTTTCCTCCGTCGAGTGCCTCGGTGCCTGCGAGATGGCTCCGGTGATGCAGGTCGGCGACGATTACCATGGTGCCCTTGATGTCGCGCGGATAGATGCACTTTTGGACAACCTGCGGGCTACCACGGAACGGGTCGCGAGCATCGAGCCCTCTGCGCGACCGCAGGGAGAGTAGCGCCATGTTCGAGCCGGTTCTCCTCAAGAATGTCGCCGTGCCGGACAGTCACCTGCTGTCGACCTACGAGGCTGACGGCGGCTACCAGGCACTGGCGAAGGCGCTGCGCGAATACACGCCTGACGAGGTCGTTAACCTCGTCAAACAGTCCAACCTGCGCGGTCGCGGCGGTGCCGGATTCCCGACGGGCATGAAATGGAGTTTCGTGCCGAAGCAGGTCGACAAGCCGAAATATCTTTGCTGCAACGCCGATGAGGGCGAGCCAGGCACCTTCAAGGACCGGATCATCATGGAGCGCGATCCGCATCAACTCATCGAGGGGCTGGCGGTAAGCGCCTATGCGATTGGGGCCAAAACCGCCTATGTCTACATCCGCGGAGAATATATGACGGCGATCCGCCGCCTGGAGCAGGCGATCGCCGAGGCACACGAAAAGGGTTATCTGGGAACGGGCATTCTGGGCTCGAATTTCGATTTCGCCGTCCACATCCACTGCGGCGCAGGCGCCTATATCTGCGGCGAGGAGACTGCGATGCTCGAGTCGCTCGAGGGCAAGCGGGCGCAGCCGCGATTGAAGCCGCCGTTTCCGGCCGTGGCCGGGCTCTATGCCAGCCCGACTGTGATCAACAATGTCGAGACGCTGGCCTGCGTGCCGCATATCGTGGCGCGGGGCGCGGACTGGTTCCGCGGCATCGGCCCGGACAAGAGCCCGGGCCCGAAGCTCTACTGCCTCAGTGGGCAGGTGCGCAAACCCGGCCTCTACGAGTTGCCGATGGGCATACCGCTGCGCGAGCTGGTCGAGGAACATGCCGGCGGGGCGTTGCCGGGACGCAAGATCAAGGCGGTGATCCCGGGCGGGGTCTCAGCGCCGGTCATCCCTGAGCAAGGGCTGGACGTGAGGATGGATTTTGACTCGCTGGCTGCCGCCGGCTCGATGCTCGGTTCGGCTGGCGTTATCGTGATCGACGATAGCACCTGCATGGTCAAGGTCGCCACCAGGATCATCGAGTTCTTCCACCATGAGTCCTGCGGCAAGTGCACGCCCTGCCGGGAAGGATTGAACTGGGTCGTGAAGGTCCTGCGCCGGGTTGAAGGCGGGGATGGCGCACCCGGCGATCTGGAGCAGCTGGAGATGCTCTGCAAGGGCATTTTCGGCAATACGTTTTGTGCCTTGGGTGACGGTGCAGCGATGGGATTGCGTGCAGCACTCGCGCATTTCCGAGATGAATTCGTCGCCCATGTCGAGGAGCGGAGGTGCCCGTTTCACTGAAGAAGTGTGCTGGATCAGGGTTGTGAGGAAACCATGCTTAAAGTCACGATCGACGAACAAACGCTGGAAGTTGAGGCTGGCTCGACAGTGCTGCAGGCCGCCCAGCGTTTGGGCATCGACGTCCCGACCTTCTGCTATCTGAAGCGGCTGCCGCCGCTGGCTTCGTGCCGCATGTGCCTGGTGGAGATCGAGGGCGTGCGGCGGTTGCAGCCGTCCTGCGCCACTGCGGCCACCGATGGCATGGTCGTGCGGACGAACACGCCTCTGATCGAGGAAACGCGCTCTTCCATGCTCGACATGCTGCTCGCCAACCACCCCCTCGACTGCCCGATCTGCGACAAGGGCGGCGAATGCGAGCTTCAGGACATGGTAATGGCCTACGGGCCCCGCGAAAGCCAATTCCGCGATGACAAACGTGTGTTCCACTCCGAGGACATTCGTCTGAGCCCGGTCATCATCATGAACGTCAACCGCTGCATCCAGTGCCAGCGCTGCGTCCGGATGTGTGAGGAGGTCGTCGGTGCGGTGGCGCTAGGCACCATCGAAAAAGGCATGGATACCGCCGTCACCGGCTTCGAGGGCAGTCTGGCGAGTTGCGACCAGTGCGGCAATTGCGTCGAGGTCTGCCCGGTCGGCGCGCTGATGAGCTTCCCCTACCGCTACAAGGCGCGCCCCTGGGATCTCGTAGAGACCGACACGGTCTGCCCGCATTGTGGCACCGGTTGCCAGCTGACGGTGGGCACGCGCAAGGGCGAGTTCATGCGGGTGCGCTCGAAGTGGGACGAAGGTGTCAACCACGAAACTCTCTGCGTGCGAGGACGCTTCGGCCTCGATTTCGTTGCAAGCCGGGACCGGATCAAGCAGCCAATGATCCGTCAGGATGGCGCCCTGGTTCCGGTTTCCTGGGACGAAGCGGGGGACTATCTGCGTCGGCGACTGTTGGCCGTCGAGACCAAGGATGCCGGCGGGCTGGCCTCGCCTCGCCTGCCCAACGAGGTGCTTTATCAGTTCCAGAAGCTGATGCGAACGGTATTCCGGACCAACAACATTGATTGTTCGTCACGCTGGGCCGCGCCCTTCGATACGCTCGGCCCGCTATTGGGAACTTTCTACAGCCGCACGCCGCTGGACGACTTAATCGGCAACGACTGCGTGCTCGTCGTCGGAGGCAATATAACCGAGGAGAACCCAGTCACCGAATACCTGCTGCGGGACGGGGCGCGGCGGCGGCAGACCGGATTGCTCATGCTATCGGCGCGGCCATCGCGTCTGGACGCCGGTGCAAGGGTGGTGGTTCGTGTGCCTCCGGGCGGAGAAGCGGCAAGCCTTGCGGCGGTGGTGGCCGGTCTTGTGGCGGCAGCTGGTCAGGCCTTGCCGGGCGGCGCTTTTGCGGACATCGACAGGCCGCGCCGGTCGCGAATGTCAATCAACAGCCGCAGGATCTGCG
>NZ_JALBGX010000057.1:0-41736 GCF_023006465.1 Rhizobium sp. PRIMUS64
CCACGGGGCGACCAGCCGCGCGGCGACCGGCAGGACCGTGGCGATCGCAAGGATCGCGGTGACCGCAACGATCGTAACGACCGCAACAACAATCGCGGCGGCTCGCAGCCGCTGCGCTTTGAGGCCAAGCCGCCGCGCAAGGAGAAGCCGATCGATCCGGATTCGCCTTTCGCCAAGCTCGCAGCCCTCAAGGAGCAGATGAAGAAGTAGTCATGAGCGGGGAGACACAGCCGACAAGCGGTTCGCGCCAGCGCATCGACAAGTGGCTGTTCTTCGCGCGCATGGCGAAGTCACGCTCGGTGGCGCAGAGCCATATCCAATCAGGCCATGTGCGCATCAACGGCGAGCGCTGCAGCCAGCCGAGCCAGTTGGTCAAGCCGGGTGACCGTATCGAGCTGACGCTAGAGCGGCGCGATGTCGTGCTCGTCGTGCGCCTTGCCGGCGAGCGGCGGGGGCCTTATGAGCAGGCGCGCCTGCTTTACGACGACCAATCCCCGCCGCCCGATGAGGCAAAACGTCTCACGCCCTACGAGCAGGCGATCCGGGCGACCGGCACCGGCCGTCCGACCAAAAAGGAAAGACGTGCAATCGACAGGCTGATGTCGGACGAGGATTAGAAAACTCTGTCTGCGGTGGCGGCTTTTGCAGATCGTTTATCCTTGAAATCCGGCGATAAAGCCGATACGTCACTGACAACCTGCCGGAAGCGTGCTTGCCTCCCAAGCCTGCTCACGCTTTTCCTCCGGCACGGGGATAGGCGCGACGTTCCAGGTTGCCCGGCCCCATCCGCATGGAAATCCTGGAGTTCTTCATGACCTATGTCGTGACCGACAATTGCATCAAGTGCAAATACACCGATTGCGTGGAAGTCTGCCCTGTCGACTGCTTCTATGAGGGCGAGAATTTCCTCGTCATCCATCCCGACGAATGCATCGATTGCGGCGTCTGCGAACCGGAATGTCCCGCCGAGGCGATCAAGCCCGATACCGAGCCGGGCCTCGACAAATGGCTGAAGATCAACACCGAATATGCGACGATCTGGCCGAATATTACGGTCAAGAAGGAGCCGTTGCCTGAGGCCAAGGAAATGGATGGCGAGGCCGGAAAATTCGAGAAATATTTTTCCGAGAAGCCTGGTTCCGGCGATTGAAACAGTGTCCACATTCGGTCGCCGGACTCGGGCGACCGCGGGGCGAAACGTTGTAAAAGCTGCGTGAGGCATATGGGTGACATGTGTTGTCCGCATGACTCAAGCGAAGCAAATTATTGATTTCCTCATATTTTTATGATAGGTTTCGGTTACTGTTCCATTTGTGGCATGACGCATGCCCAAAACCATCACGAAAGCAAAACCAATCCGTACGCGGTTTCCGTGACATATCAACGCTTTGAGCGCCGGGTCCCAAGATCGCGCGCAAGAAGTCTTTGCTTTTGCCCGATGGGACCAGAGTGAAGTCACCCGACGGATACTACCGTCTCACCCGGGCCTGACTGACCCGGCTCCGGCCGCCGCCGGAAGCGTAACAGGGAGTTTTTGAATAGAATGACGACTCAGCAGAAAAAGCCTTCTACAGCACGTCACGGCTTCAAGACCGGTGAATCGATCGTCTACCCCGCTCATGGCGTCGGTACCATCACCGCTATCGAAGAGCAAGAAGTTGCCGGCATGAAGCTCGAACTTTTCGTTATCGATTTCGAGAAGGACAAGATGCGTCTGAAGGTTCCGGTTGCGAAGGCCATGAGCATCGGTATGCGCAAGCTTTCGGAAACGGATTTCGTCGAGCGTGCATTGAAGGTCGTGCAGGGCAAGGCGCGCGTCAAGCGTACCATGTGGTCCCGCCGCGCCCAGGAATATGATGCCAAGATCAATTCCGGCGACCTGATTTCCATCGCTGAAGTTGTGCGCGATCTCTATCGTGCCGAGAACCAGCCCGAGCAGTCCTATTCCGAACGCCAGCTCTATGAGGCTGCGCTCGACCGCATGGCGCGCGAAATCGCCGCTGTCAACAAGATGTCGGAAACCGAAGCCGTCCGTCTCGTCGAGACCAATCTCAACAAGGGTCCCAAGCGCGGCAAGGCGATTGAAGAAGACGATTCGCAGGACGAAGCCGCGTAAAGCGACCCTGTTTTTCTGTCAAAAAACCCGGCCTTCGTGCCGGGTTTTTTTATTGGAACTTTTTCCCGACTGCCGCGTTTATCACACGTAATTGCGGACTGCTCGTCAGGCAATGGCCTCAACGAGCGAACTGCTATTACGTCAATGTTCGATGAGGAGCGGATCATGCCTTTTCTATATTGCCCATCCGGCAAAGTGAAGAAACAGGTCCAGCCCAGCCGTCTTACCGGCACATGATGAGAAATAGGGCCTCCCCCTGAAAAGTCCAGGGGCGAGGCTTTTATGCATTCAGAACCCATTCAATCTGGACAGCGATGTTCCGGAACACGAGTTTTATTGTTCATTTCAGGGCGAGAGGCCTGCTTTGGGAGATCGAAATGAAGAACATGTCTGCAGATCGGCGCATGATCAAAATCGCGATGGCCGCCCCCTATCTTGCCCGTCAGGAAGAGCACGATCTCGCCACCCGCTGGAAGGATCACGACGACCGCGGCGCGCGCAACCAGATCGCCATGGCCCATATGCGCCTCGTCATATCCATGGCTGGCAAGTTCCGCAATTTCGGCCTGCCGATGAGCGATCTTGTGCAGGAGGGCTATGTCGGCCTGCTGGAGGCCGCCGCACGCTTCGAGCCGGAACGCGACGTGCGCTTTTCGACCTATGCAAGCTGGTGGATCCGGGCTTCGATCCAGGATTATATCCTGCGCAACTGGTCGATCGTTCGTGGTGGCACGAGTTCAGCGCAAAAGGCGCTGTTCTTCAATCTGCGTCGTCTGCGCGCCAAGCTCGCCAAGGGTGACACACAGCTGACGCTGCAATCCATTCACCAGGAAATCGCCGCGGCCCTCGGCGTGAGCCTCGCCGATGTGCAGACGATGGATGCCAGGCTTTCCGGTAACGACGCTTCGCTGCAGGCGCCTTCGGTCTCCGGCGATGCCGAGAGCGCAGAGAAGATGGACTTCCTCGTCAGCGACGATCCCCTGCCGGACGAGCAGGTTTCAAACATGATCGACGGCGAGCGTCGCCGCGTCTGGCTCGCTTCGGCGCTGAAACATCTCAACGAACGCGAGATGAAGATCATCAGCGCCCGGCGTCTGGCGGAAGACGGTGCCACGCTCGAAGAACTCGGTGCCGATCTCGGCATTTCCAAGGAACGTGTGCGTCAGATCGAAAGCCGGGCGATGGAAAAACTCCGCAGCGCCCTCGTCAGCGCCGATCCGCATATGGCGGCCTACGCCTGAACCGAAAGCGCGTCGCGATCTTTCAGATTCGCCGGTCGCGCTTTTAGGTGTTTTTTTTACGCATGTCGTTATCGCAAAACCGCTGCCCACTTTTGCGCGACATGCTTGTCCCCTCCAGCAGCACAGACTGGCCCGGCGCAAGCCGGGCCTTTTTTATTCGGCGATGATCTTGACGCGATCGCCTGTTGAAACGGCTGCACCCGTGGGCAGGGCGTTGATGAGCTTGAAGAGATCGAGCTTGCGGTCGGTGCCCATCATGCGGGCAGCGAGCGTCGAGATATTCTCACCCGGCCGGACGGTGACGACGCGGATGCGCAGCGGCTTTAGCGAGGCCGCCTCTGCCGGCGTCATGCGGCGGAAACTCGCGCGTAGCACATTGGCCGTTGGCTCAAGGGCGTCGCTGCCTTTCGGCACGGCGGTCAGGAAACGGAAGATCTGCGAATTGTTGCGGATCACGGTGACATCGAAATCCCAGCGGTCGGCGCTGGCGCGCGCGGTGGCTGCTTCCATGCCGTTGATGGTGATCGGCTGGATGGTCGACGGGTCGAGGCCGGTTACCCAGCCGCTGGAGATATAGTTGGTGAGACTCTGGTTCTGATTGTCGGCGACGCCGTCGAAACGGACGGCGATGTCGTTCGGACCGGTGGCCATCACCGCCTCGACCTTGTTGTCGATGTGGAAATCCGGCGGCACGTCGAAGCGGATGCCGAGGCCGCCATGCAGGAAGGTCTGGCCGCGCACATAGCCTTCTTCCGGGCTGTCGCCGTACAGCAGTCCGTCTATGCCATCGAGATAATAATCGCGGCCTTTGTCGCCGACAGAGCCTTCCTGGCCGAAGGCGCGGGCGTGGGTGCGGGCAAGCTCTATGCGCTGGGCGGAATTCGGATGGCTCGACAGGAAGTCGAGGCTCTGGTCGGCTTCGGGATCAACCGACATGAAGCGACTGTAAGCGGCCATGGAGTCGAGGAAACGGGCAGCGGCATAGGGGTCGTAGCCGGCTTCGCCGAGCATGCGCACACCGATGACATCGGCCTGCAGCTCCTGCTGGCGGGAGAAGGCGGCGAGCCGCAGCTTGCCGCGGGCAAGCGCCTGCTTGCCGGCGATGTCGCTGGAAAGGACTTCGGCGACGACGCGGCTGGCGATGACCTCAGCCTCTTCGCGCTTCTGCCGCTCAATGCCGTGGTTTGCCGTCACATGGCCCATTTCGTGCGACAGCACGGCGGCAACTTCCGAAGCGTCGTTGGCAAGGGCAAGCAGGCCGCGGGTGACGTAGAGATAACCGCCCGGCAGCGCAAAGGCGTTGATCGCCGGCGAATTCAGGATGGTGATGCGGTAGGACTGGCTCGGATTTTCCGACACCGCCGTCAGCGCGCCGGCGATGCGGGCGACGAGGCGCTCGGTTTTGGCGTCCTTGTATTCGCCGCCGTAGCTTGCCACGATGCGCGGATGCTCGCGGGCGCCCATCGCCGCGCGCGGGTCGTTCTTCTGCACCTCGTCGACGATTTGTGGATTGGAAGAAGGCGAAACACTCGGCTGATAGGATTGGTCGATCAGCGTTTGGCAGCCATTCAGCGCCATTGCGACGGCCGAAAGCAGGATCAGGCGACGCGCGAAGCGCCGCGGCGCGGAGATGGCATCACTGGAAAGCGCGGGCGATTTCCACGTCGTCAAGCTGTCCAGTCTGTTTCTCCGCATCATGTCGTTGTTTTGCCGGTTTGCCTGAGATTCGGACCGACCATGGCAAAGGGAATTCAACAGGTGCGCACCCCTGATCTCGCGCTGCACAATCGGCCGATACAAGTCTTTGCTGTAGCTGATTTACGCATCGGTTGCATAGCGAGACTCTGCTTAAATGTGGCGCCGTTGCATTTTGGCAAGCCTCAGGCATTAAGGCCTCCCTTCGCTCGGATGAAATTATGGCGAAAGTTCCGTCACAAAGCGGAGATTCGTCGACGGCGCGGAAAAAGAACGGACCGATTGAAATAACCAGCCCGATAGCGACAGCCATGCGTGAAAATTGCAACCAGAAATATGTTCGCGGTGAGGAGACGCCTCTTGGTAAGGCATTTCCGCGGGGCGATTCGACTATTCGGCAGCTTCCGCTGTCGCCGGTTGCGGCCTCGTCGTTTCGCTGGCGCGGGGCAGTTGCATCGGCTTCAGCATGATGGCGGCCGCAAGGCCGATCAGCGCAATGGCGCAGGAAGTCATGAAGAGCGGTGAGAAGGCGGCGGCATAGGTATCGGCAACGGCCTGGCGGCTCGCTTCGGGAAGGGCGGCCATCATCTTCGGCGTCAACTGCTCGATATCGGCGACGCCGGGAATAGAGACGCCGACCTTACCGAGCTCAGAGGCGATGATGGCGCCGTAGATGGAAATAGCGATCGAGGCGCCGCCCATGCGCGACAGCGTCACCGAGCCGGTGGCGGCGCCGACGTCGCGGGCCGGTGCTGCATTCTGTACGCCGATGACGGGAACCTGCTGGGCAAGGCCGATGCCGATGCCGTGCAGCATCATGATCGCGCCGATGAAGACGATCGGCGTTCCGGCGTGGATCTGCGACATCAACGCAAAGGCAGTGGCGCTGCAGGTGAGGCTTGCGATGGCGAAGGGCTTGTAGCGCCCCGTCTTCGAGATGATCCTGCCTGCTGTCAGCGATCCGCAGACGAGGCCGCCGGTCAGGAGGATGAAGAGCAGGCCGGCGGCCGACGGCGAAAGGCCGGTCGTGGTCTGCAGGAAGAGGGCGAGATAATTGACCATGCCGATGGCGATGGCGCCGCCCATGATCGAGATCACCAGGAGCAGGCCGAAGGTGGAATTGCGAAACAGCTGCAGGGGAACGATCGGCTCCGGCGCGCGGCGCTCTGTGAATACCCAGGTGACGGCGCAGATGACGCCGAAGGCGACGATGCCGATGCTCTGCGGCGAGATCAACGCGCCGAACAGCTCGCTGCTGTCGGTGGCAAGCACGATGCTTGTCGTCGTCATGGCAAGCAGGAGCGCACCGGCATAATCGATCTTGGGGCGGCGATGCGGTTTACGGTAGGGCAGCATGAAGGCAAGACCGGTGAGCACGATGAAGCCGATCGGCACGTTGACGAGGAAGATCGAGCGCCAGCCGAAGAGATCGCTCATCGTGCCGCCAAGCACAGGGCCGATCGCGCCCGATGCCATCAGCACAAGGCTGGAATAGCTCTGGTAGCGAGCCCGCTCGCGCGGTTCGAACAGATCGGCGTTGACGGCGAAGATCGACACCATGATGCCGCCGCCGCCAAGGCCCTGCAGCACGCGGGCGGCGATCAGCGTATTCATCGAGACCGCAAGGCCGCAGACCGCCGAGCCGACGGTGAAGATCATGATCGCCGTCATCATCACATATTTGCGGCCGAACAAGTCGCCGAGCTTGCCGTAGAGCGGCATGACGGCGCTCAGCGACAGGAGATAGGCCGAGCCGATCCAGCCGAAACGCTCGAGATGGCCGAATTCACCGACGATCGTCGGCAGAGCCGTGGAGACGATCTGATTATCAAGCGTCGCCATGAACATGGCGGTCATCAGGAAAAGGAAGAGGATAAGCCGGCGACGAGGATCCGTCACGAGCGGCGCAGGCGCGAGTTGCATGTCCATGGGAGGCATCGTTCCGGGTTGATGTGCTTTTATGTGCTAACAGCATATAGTTGTCAATGGCACATTAATGACGTCGGCATATTCAATTTTCGAATCGGCTCTGTTATGGTCCAGTGATGAGCGACGTCCTGACCAAGACCCT
This sequence comes from Rhizobium sp. PRIMUS64, assembly GCF_023006465.1. Classification (NCBI taxonomy): domain Bacteria; kingdom Pseudomonadati; phylum Pseudomonadota; class Alphaproteobacteria; order Hyphomicrobiales; family Rhizobiaceae; genus Rhizobium; species Rhizobium sp. PRIMUS64. Next base: position 7,124 of record NZ_JALBGX010000057.1, read on the forward strand.
TTCTGCGGAGCCGGCCGAGCCGGATCGTGAAAACGTGCCGCGTATCGGCCGGAGCATGGCACGCATGCGGCTGATGACCGGGCGTCGGCTGATCGGCCGGCTGGCGATCCAGAGTGCTGCACCAGGCCTTGAGCTTTCGCATCTCGACGTGCTCGATGCCGTGCGGAGGGCGCAGCCTGCCGGCGAGGTCACGGTCGGCCTGATCGCGGAGATGCTGCGCATCGATCCGTCACGGGCAAGCCGGGTGGTCGCCGACATGGTCGGGCGTAACGTGTTGCGCCGCGAGGCCTCGCAGGCCGATGCGCGGCGGATCGTCGTCGTCATGACCGAGGTCGGCCAGGACCTGCTTGCCGAGATCGTCGCGCAGAAGCTTGCAATCATTTCCGAGATCGTTTCCGACTGGCCGCAGGAAGATGTCGAGCGCTTCGCAGCGCTTTTCGAGCGCTTCATCGGCGGCTACGAGGCGGTCTTCCTGTCGCGCGACAAGGATACGCCGGGCTAGGCGGCAGTTCAAAGTGATCGAGCGTCCTGTTGGTGTTGGACGCGCGGCGCTTTCAGGCAAGCGGCGCCCCTTCCCCTCGACCCCCCGTTTGCGCTAAGGGCAATGCCCATGAGCCAATCCACCTTCACAATTCTCCTTGGCGGCGAACTCAGCCTGACGGAGCGCCTGCGCCATGCCATCGCCGACAGCCGCTTCATTGCGGCCGATGGCGGCATGCGGCATGCGGCAGCACTCGGCATCGAGCCGGAGCTCTGGGTCGGTGATTTCGATTCGACACCGGCCGATCTCGCGAATGCATTTCCCAATGTGCCGAAACAGCCTTATCCGGCAGCGAAGGCGGCGACGGACGGCGAAATCGCCGTGGCGGAAGCAATCGCGCGGGGCGCGCGGCGGCTCATCCTCGCCGGCGCGCTCGGCGGTGAACGCTCCGACCACGCGCTTCAGCACCTGCTGTCGGCCGTCAGCCTGGCGGAAGAGGGTTTCGACCTGCTGCTGACCTCGGGCAAGGAAGAGGCAGTGCCGCTGGTTGCCGGTACGATCGAACTGGACCTTCCCAAGGGCAGCCTGTTTTCCGTGCCCGGATTCAGCGAGCTGAGAGGGCTTTCCATCGAGAATGCGCGTTATCCGCTGGCGGATTTCCATCTGCCTTTCGGCTCGTCGCGCACCATTTCCAATGTTGCGGAAGGCACCGTTCGCTTTTCGCTCCGCAGCGGCCGGGCAATCGTGCTCGCCCGGCCCTATGATCTTTCCGGAGTCTGATTTTTGGCCCCTCCCATTCTAAAACTCGACGATATCTTCCTGAGCTTCGGCGGCGCACCGCTTCTGGCGGGTGCTAGCCTGCAGATCGAGGCCGGTGACAAAATCTGTCTCGTCGGGCGTAACGGCTCGGGAAAATCGACGCTGCTGAAGATTGCCGCCGGCCTGGTCGAGGCACAGTCCGGCGAGGTCTTCCGCCATCCGTCCTCGACGGTGCGCTATCTCGAACAGGCGCCGGATTTTGCCGGCTTCAATACGGTGCAGGCCTATGCCGAGGCCGGCCTCGGGCCGGGCGATGACCCCTATCGTGTCACCTATCTGCTGTCGCATCTCGGGCTGACCGGCGATGAAGACCCCAGAATGCTGTCCGGTGGCGAATCGCGGCGCGTTGCCCTTGCCCGGGTTATGGCACCGGAGCCGGACATTCTTCTGCTCGACGAACCGACCAACCATCTCGACCTGCCAACGATCGAATGGCTGGAAGGCGAGCTGCAAAAGACGCGCAGCGCCCTGGTGCTGATCTCGCACGACCGGCGTTTTCTCGAAAAGGTCTCGACGGCAACCGTCTGGCTCGACCGCGGCACCTCACGCCGGCTCGACCGCGGCTTTGCGCATTTCGAAGCCTGGCGCGACCAGGTGCTGGAGGCCGAAGAACTGGAGCAGCACAAGCTCGGCAAGTCGATCGAGCGCGAGGAGCACTGGCTGCGCTATGGCGTCACGGCGCGGCGCAAGCGCAATATGCGCCGTCTCGGTGAGCTGCAGACGATGCGCTCGAACTATCGCGGCCACAAGGGGCCGCAGGGCACGGTGCAGGCGACGGTTTCGGACGCGCAGGAATCCGGCAAGCTGGTCATCGAGGCCGACAAGATCACCAAGAGCTTCGGCGAGCGGGCAATCGTCACGCCGTTTTCGATCCGCGTACATCGCGGCGACTGCATTGGTCTCGTGGGGCCGAACGGCGCCGGCAAGACGACGCTGCTGAAGATGCTGACCGGGCAGCTTGCGCCTGATAGCGGCACGGTGAAGCTCGGCACCAATCTGGAGATCGCGACGCTCGACCAGAAGCGCGAGGATCTCGACCCCGAGGATACGCTTGCCAATTATCTGACGGACGGGCGCGGCGAAAACCTGCTCGTCAACGGCGAGCAGCGCCATGTCACCGGCTATATGAAGGAATTTCTGTTCCAGCCGGAACAGGCGCGTACGCCGATCAGAAACCTCTCCGGCGGCGAACGCGCCCGGCTGATGCTGGCGCGCATCCTTTCGCGCCCGACGAATCTCTTGATTCTCGACGAGCCGACCAACGATCTCGATATCGAAACGCTCGATCTCCTGCAGGAGATTGTCGCCGGCTTTCCCGGCACCGTCATTCTCGTCAGCCACGACCGCGATTTCCTCGACCGCACCGTGACCTCGACGATCGCACCCGCCGTGCCGGATGCGCCTGATGGCCGCTGGATCGAATATGCCGGCGGCTACTCGGACATGCTTGTGCAACGCAAGGGCGCGCTCGAGGAGCGCAGAAAAGCCGAGAAGGCGGCGGAGAAGCCGAAGACGCAGGAGGCACCAGCGCCAGGCAGCTCGAAGGTCAAACTCTCCTTCAAGCAGAAATTCGCACTGGAAAACCTGCCGAAGGAAATGGCGAAGGCCGAAGCCGAAATCGCCAAGCGCGAACAGGTGATGGCAGATCCCAATCTTTTCACGCGCGATCCTGCCGCCTTCAACCGACTTGCCAGCGAGATGGAAAAACTGCGCGCCGGCCTGACAAAGATGGAAGAGGAGTGGCTGGAGCTCGAAATGCTGCGGGAAGAGCTGGAAGGCTGAGATTTTCTCGAGGCTGAAGGCTCACTTTTCCTTGATTCGTCAGTGTGTCGTCCTGCGGCATAAGGTGCCGTCCGGCAGCCGGGGATATTGCCGATCGCAATGGCGACAAGGAAAAGTCAGATGTCTCGCAAGCCCTATTCCGGAATTTTCACGGCGTTTGTCGCCGGTAGCCTCGTGACCCTTGCCCTGTCGCAAGCCGCGCAGGCGCAGGATGCCCAGCGCATTCGTGTTCGCGGCGCCATCGAAAGCCTCAGCGGCGATACGCTCGTCGTCAAGACGCGCGAGGGCAGCGATGCGACGATCGCGCTGAAATCCGGCTGGAAGGTCGGCGGCATCAAGAAAGCCTCGGTCGAGGATATCAAGCCCGGCGATTTCGTCGGCGTCGCTTCACTTCCGAAGGGCACGGGCCCGGACGGGGCGATCGAGGTGCTGATCTTTCCGGCGTCGATGAAGGGAACCGGCGAGGGCAACCGTCCCTGGGATGCGCAGCCGAACAGCCAGATGACCAATGCGACCGTCAGCAACGCCGTCAAATCCGTGGACGGCCACACGATCACGCTGACTTATCAGGGCAAGGAAAAGACGATCGCGATTGCCGATGGCACGCCGATCGTGACGTTGGCGCCTGCGACCAAGGATGATCTGAAGCCCGGCGCCGGCGTCGTCGTCACCGGCGAAAAGGCGGCGGACGGCAGCATCTCGGCCAGCCAGATCGCCGTCGGCCTCAACGGCATCACGCCGCCGATGTGACCAGCGGCTCAAATCCTTACCTTATGCAGGCCGTCATCCCAAAACAGCTCCACACTTTTGGGCGGCATGTATTAAAGCGCCGGCGCGGGCACGGCGGCAGCGCCCGCACTGGCGCTGGCGCCGGTCTGGGCGACAGGCGGCTCCTCGGAAATTGACGGCAGCGCTTGCAGATGCAGCACGCGCGGCTTCAGCGCCTCGAGATAGGCCTCGGAGCGGCCGATATAGATCATGCCGCTTTCGGGCATGGAGACGAGCAGGTTGGCCATTGTTTCCTGCAGTTCCGGCTCCATGCCTTCCAGCACTTCGTCGAAGATGATCCAGCGCGGGCGCACGAGCAGGAGGCGGGCAAATCCGATCGCTTTCTGCTGGTCGCCTTCGAGCAGCTTGTCCCAGCGGGCGCGGGTATCGAGCCTTGCGATCAGCGAATGCAGGCCAACCTTGTCGAGGGCCGCCTCGACGGCGGCTTTCTCGTAGGCTTCGGGACGTTCGGGAAAGGCCAGCGCCTCGCGCAGCGTGCCGCCGGGAACATAAGCAACCTGCGGAACGAAGAGCATGTCGTCGATTGGCGGCAGGCCCATCGTGCCACTACCGCACGGCCAGAGGCCGGCCATCGCCTGGAACAGCAGCTTGCGGTTGACGCTGTGATCGCCGTTGATCATGATCCTTTCGCCGGCCTTGATCACGACATTGGTTTCACGCAGTCGGAAACCGCCGCATTCCTCGATATCTTCGCCGACTTTGGCGACGATCACCACATCCTTCAACGTCAGTGTGTCGGGCGCGGCGTTTTCATAGGCGATGCTGTCCTTCAGGTCGAAGTCCTCGTCCATGTCGAGCAGCGCCTGGCGGAAATCGGTGACGCGCATCAGCGTGGCGCGCCACTCGGCGATCGGGCCGAAATTGGAGACATACCAGCGCAGCGCCGTGTTGACCTGGTTGAAGGCGCCGACCGACATCATCAGCTGGCCGAGGGTGAGGCCGCCGGAGAAATAAGCTGGGGCGGCAACGATGATCGGGATGACGATTACCAGCCAGCCGTAGCCGGCCGAAACCCAGGTGAGATTGGTATTGGCCATGGCGAGCCGCTTGACGACTGTCAGTACCGAGCTGATGTCGGTGTTGATACGTCGGCGCTCGTTCTCCTCGCCGCGGGCAACGGTGATCGCCGGCATGTTCTCATTGGCATGCATCAGCGTGAAGCGAAGCTCGGCTTCTTTCGAAAAACGGTCGGCATTGAGCTTGACCAGCTTGCGGCCGACGACCTGGCTCAGCACCGAGGCGGAAGCGGCATAGAAAATCGCCGCCCAGACCATGTAGCCCGGAATGGAGAAGCTGTGGCCGCTGATGCGGAAGATGAAGCCGCTCGAAAGCTCCCAGAGCACGCCGATGAAGCTCACCAGGAGGATGGTCGACTGCAGCAGGCCGAGAACGAGCCCTGTCGTGCTTTCGGCAAGGTTGCGGGAATCCTCGTGCAGACGCTGGTCCGGATTGACGCCGATCAGGCCGCTGGAGGCAAGCCGCAGTGCCCGCTTGCGCTTCAGCCACTGGTCGACGAGATCGCGTGACAGGCCTTCACGCATATAGAGCGCCGTCATCTGGTTCAGCCAGGCCTGCAGCACGTTGAGCAGCAGCAGCGTGCCGGCGATCATCGCGAAGATTTCGAGTTGGTGGAAGAATTCGCCGAGGTCGCGGCGCTCCAGCGAGTCATAGAAGGGCGCATTCCACTCGTTCAATATGACCTGGCCGTAGGACGTCGCCAGGATAACGAGGATCAGCACGGTCGCCAGAAACAGCACCCTGCCACGCACTTCCGAATTCCAGAATGCTGAGAACATGACGCCGAGGCGATATGTCAGGCTGAAATCATACCCTACCCTATCCTGCCTCCGGATGCCCGGCCTCCCCTCAATCTTATCTGCCATTACGCTTTTCCAAATCGCCCATGCCCCTATAAATAACATGGTGGCGTTACGGGTCTATCAACAGATTCTATCATTCATTAAACTGTGATGATGCGGCAGAGGTCACTTGACTGCAGTCGACAGTTGATTCGCGACCCGACTGGGTCTAATTAAAGCGCTCCGTGGTGATTTGGCCGGCCGGCTTGCAGCCACGTTAAAAAAATCGCTAAAGGGCCGCGTGCGGACCGGTAGCGATTTTTTTCGCCGCCGGTTTTTGTTTTTGATCGAGTGACCGCAATGCCCATCAAGATCCCCGATACGCTGCCCGCCTTCGAAACCCTGGTTCAGGAAGGTGTGCGGGTGATGACCGAGACGTTGGCGATCCGTCAGGATATCCGACCGTTGCAGATCGGGCTGCTCAACCTCATGCCGAACAAGATCAAGACCGAATTGCAGATGGCGCGTCTCGTCGGCGCCTCGCCGCTGCAGGTGGAACTGTCGCTCATCCGTATCGGCGGCCACAAGGCGAAGAATACGTCAGAAGATCATCTGCTTGCCTTCTACCAGACCTGGGAGGAGGTAAAACACCGCAAGTTCGACGGCTTCATCATCACCGGGGCGCCGATCGAGCTCTTGCCCTATGAGGACGTCACCTATTGGGCGGAGATGCAGCAGATTCTCGACTGGACGGAAACGAATGTCCATTCGACGATGAACGTCTGCTGGGGCGCGATGGCGGCGATCTATCATTTCCACGGCGTTCCGAAATACGAGCTCAAAGAGAAGGCCTTCGGGGTTTACCGCCACCGCAACCTGAAGCCTTCGTCGATCTATCTCAACGGCTTTTCCGACAATTTCGAAGTGCCGGTGTCGCGCTGGACCGAAGTGCGCCGCGCCGATATCGAGAAGTCCGAAAACCTGGAGATCCTGATGGAATCACCCGAGATGGGCGTGTGTCTCGTGCACGAGAAGAAGGGCCGGCGGCTCTACATGTTCAACCATGTCGAATATGATTCCACCTCGCTTTCCGACGAGTATTTTCGCGACGTCGATGCCGGCGTGCCGATCAAGATGCCGCACAATTACTTCCCGCATAACGATCCGGCGCTTGCGCCGCAGAACCGCTGGCGCAGCCATGCGCATCTCCTGTTCGGCAACTGGATCAACGAAATCTACCAGACGACGCCCTTTGATGTGGAAGAGATCGGCACGGACCTCTGACCTTGCCGATCGCGCCCCGAGCCGGTGCCGCCGCCTCACTGCTGCGGCATTTTCTTTCTGATCCGCCGGTTGCGGAATGAAGCAAATGCGGGCAGGTTCCTGTCCCGAACCCTACCACACCGCGCGTCTTCATCGGACGTGCAATGCACAGTTTGAATCGCTGCAAATTCCTCAAATCGATTCCGAATTGAGGAATTCGCATCAGAGATAGAATGGACGGTCGATCATGTCGGATAAGTTGGAGCGGGACGTTTTCGGGCAGACGAAGGCGGGCGAAACCGTCTATCGCGTCGTGATCAAGGGCGGTGGGCTGACGGCCAAGATCATAAGCTGGGGCGCAGTCATCCAGGATTTGCGCCTCGAGGGACATGACGCGCCGCTGCAGCTCGGCTTCGACGATTTCGACAGCTACCCCCTCTATTCATCCTATTTCGGCGCGACACCCGGCCGCTGCGCCAACCGCGTCGGCGGCGGCAGGTTTACGCTTGACGACAAGGACTATCAGCTCGAACTGAATGAAAACGGCGTGACGCATCTGCATGGCGGCAGCGACAATATCGCCAAACGCAACTGGACGATCGTCGAGCATGACGTCGACCGCGTGGTGCTGAAGATCGTCGATCCCGATGGCCGCGCCGGCTATCCCGGCAATTGCACCATCCAGGCGACTTTCTGGGTGCATGGCAACGGTGAACTGTCGATCACCTACGAATCGACCAGCGACCAGCCGACGCTCGCCAATGTCTGCCAGCACGCCTATTTCAATCTCGACGGTCGCGACGATGCGCTTGGCCACGATATCATGATTGCCGCCGATCATTATCTGCCGACCGATGAGAAGCAGGTGCCGACCGGCGAGATCCGTTCCGTCGAGGGCACCGAATTCGATTTCCGCGAGATGGCGCCGATGAAGCGTTTCGTCGGCAGCGAACAGGTGTTCTACGACCATAATTTCTGCCTGTCCGCCGAGCGCACCGCCAAACGAACCGTTGCGCTCGCCCGCAGCCTTTATTCCGGTGTGTCGCTGGAAGTGCGCAGCACCGAGCCAGGCGTCCAGTTCTATGCCGGCTTCAAGCTCGATACCGGGGCTCCCGGCATCGGCGGGCGCAAATACGGTCCATTCGCCGGCTTCTGCCTGGAGACGCAGGTCTGGCCGGATGCCATCAATCACCAGGGTTTTCCGAATGCGGTTCTGCGCCCCGGCGAAGTGCTGCGCCAGGAGACGGATTATATCTTCACCAAGAACTGAGCGTCCTCCAGCGCCGCGCGTTTCTAACGCGGGGCGCTGTCGACGCACGGTTGTCAGATTTGGTCGCTATGAAAACCCTCGCCGGCCCGCCGGCGAGGGTTTTTTCTTTCGGCACTCGATTCTGTCTTGCCGATTGGTCCTATATAGGTTCTATTGCGCGTCCATGGATAGAACCAGTCTGATAGCGGAATTGAATAGCCGCGGCCTGCGTGACGAGGCATTGACCGGGCCGCTCTACAAGCGGCTGGCGCAGACGCTGACCGGCCTCATTCAGGAAGGGCTGCTGAAGCCCGGCACCGCACTCCCGGGCGAGCGCGACCTTGCCGAAGCTCTGAAGCTCGGCCGTGTGACCGTGCGCACCGCCTATCGCGATCTGATGGCGTCCGGCGCATTGGAATCGCGCCACGGAAGCGGTACTTTCGTGTCGAGCAGAGTGGAGCGGATGGAACAGTCGCTCTGGCGGCTTTCCTCCTTCTCCGCCGACATGCGTTCACGCGGGCGTCTGCCGGCCGCACGGATATTGTCGCGGGCGGTCAATACGCCGTCGCCGGAGGAATCCTTCCTGCTCGGCCTCGGCGGCGACGAGCCGGTGCTGAGACTCGACCGCTTGCGCCTTGCCGACGGCCTGCCGCTGGCGATTGAACGCGCCGTGGTGCCGATCAAGTTCCTCGGGCACGATGCCGGCGGCGAGGGATCGCTCTACGATGCGCTGACGGCCAGCGGCCACAGGCCCGTGCGCGCGCTGCAGCGGCTGACGGCGGTCACGCTCGACCCGTCCTCCGCCGCAATCCTGAACGTCAAATCAGGCGCGCCGGCGCTCCTGATCGAACGCGTCTCGCGCCTGGAAGACCAGCGCGTCGTCGAATACACCCGCTCGCATTATCGCGGCGATGCCTATGATTTCGTAGCCGAATTGAGAATCGGAGATGACCTATGAATGACAACCAGTCACTGATGCTGCAAGAAGCCGGCCAATCGCCAGAGGTGGTGGCCACGCTTCTCGAAAAGGAAAAACCGGTCTTTGCCGAGATTGCCCGGCTGTTTTCGTCCGCCCGCCCGAGCGTGGTGACGACGGCGGCGCGCGGCTCCTCGGACCACGCCGCCACCTTTTTCAAATATCTTTTCGAGATTACCTGCGGCGTTCCGGTCGCCTCGGTCGGTCCGTCGATCGCTTCCGTCTACGGTGCGGCGCTGCATCTGAAGGGCGGCGTCCATTTCACCGTCTCGCAGTCGGGTGCCAGCCCCGATATCGTCGCGTTGCAGGATGCGGCGAAGAAGGGCGGAGCGACGACGATCGCCGTCGTCAACGTCACCGACAGCCCGCTTGCGAAACAGGCCGATATCGTTCTCGGCCTCAATGCCGGCGCGGAAAAGAGCGTCGCGGCGACGAAATCCTTCATAGCCTCGGTCGCCGCCCTTGCCGGTGTGACGGCTGCGATCGGCGGCGCGTCCGACCTGCAGGCCGCGCTCGACAAGCTGCCGCAGGCGCTGTCGGCGACCGCCGGGATCGACACGGCGGCAGCCGAGGAGGTGCTGTTCAATGCGACCTCGCTCTATACCGCCGGCCGCGGCCCGGCCTTTGCGATCGCACTCGAAGCGGCGCTGAAGGCCAAGGAAACCTCCGGCCTGCATGCCGAGGCCTTCTCGCTGGCGGAACTGATGCACGGCCCCATGCGCCTGGTGCAGCCGGGCTTCCCGATCGTCGCCTTCGCACCCGACGATGCGGCCTTCGCCAACAATGTCCAGGCGCTGGAGCGCCTGCAGAAGCTCGGCGCCACCACTGTCGGCTTCTCGGCGCAGCCGCTTTCCGGTGTCCATCTGCGCGTGCCGACAACGGGCAACGGCCTCGTCGATCCGCTGGTGTCGCTGCTCGTCTATTACCGGCTGATCGAGTCGGTGACGCGCCGCAAGGGCTTTGATCCCGACAAGCCGGCGAACCTGCTCAAGGTGACGGAGACGGTCTGATGGTCCGCAAGATCTTCCTCGGCGCCCGCATCTTCGACGGCGAGCGCTTCCATGACGACAAGGCGCTCATCGTTGCCGATGGCCGCGTCGAAGCGATCGTCGCCAGAGATGATCTGCCGGACGGCGAGGTGGTGACGCTTGCGGGCGGTATTCTGTCGGCCGGCTTCATCGATGCGCAGGTCAATGGCGGCGCCGGGCGGATGCTGAACGACGAGCCTTCCGCCGCCTCGATGGACATTATCGCCGGCGGGCACCGGCCCTATGGCACGACGTCGCTGCTGCCGACACTGATTACCGATACATCAGAAGCGTCCATTGCCGCCATCGAGGCGGCCAAGGAGGCTGTCAAGGCGAACCGCGGCGTTGCCGGTCTGCATCTCGAAGGTCCGCATCTGGCGCCTGCGAGGAAGGGTGCGCATCTGGCCGAACTGATGCGACCGGTGGAGGACCGCGACGTCAAGGCCTTCATCCAGGCACGCGAGGCGATCGGCACTCTGCTCGTCACAATGGCGGCCGAGCAGGTGACGGTTGCCCAGGTGCGCGAGCTTGCGGAAGCCGGTGTCACCATCAGCATCGGCCATTCCGATTGTTCGAGCGAGGCGGCGGAAGAGCGTTTCGATGCCGGCGCGCGGGGCGTCACGCATCTCTTCAACGCCATGAGCCAGCTGGGACACCGTGCGCCTGGTCTCGTCGGCGCGGCGATCGATCATCCCTCGACCTGGTGCGGCATCATCGCCGATGGCCATCACGTCGATCCGAAGGCCTTGCGCACGGCACTGCGCGCCAAGCGCGGCGAAGGCAAGCTGTTCTTCGTCACCGACGCGATGTCGCTTGTCGGCTCGGAGAAGGATTCGTTCACGCTGAACGGGCGCACCGTCCGGCGCGAAAGAGGCGGCTTCTGCTCGAAGCTGGTGCTTTCCGACGGCACGCTGGCCGGTTCCGATGTCGACATGATCTCGACGATCCGTTACGGCGTCACCTATCTCGATCTGACGCTCGCCGAGGCGTTACGCATGGCGACCCTTTATCCGGCCCGGTTCCTCCGGCTTGCTGATCGCGGCCATCTCTCGCCGGGGACACGCGCCGATCTCGTGCATCTGACCGATGCGCTTGCCGTCACCGCCACCTGGCTCGGCGGCGAAGCGGCCTGAACGCTAAGGCGCGTTGCGATCTTTCAGATTCGCTCTTCGCGCTTTAGATCTTTGTTTTTACGCATGTCGTTATCGCAAAACCGCGGCACACTTTTGCGCGACATGCTCTAGGAGAAGCGGGATGACCGACATTACCGATGCCTATTTCTCCAACCTGATCGGCCGGCTGGAAGAGCTGAAGCAGGTGCTTGCCGAGCCGATGGCGCAGGCAGCAGCCGTCATCCTTGATGCTGCCCACGGCGACAAGCGCGTCTATGTCTTTGGCACCGGCCATTCGCATATGCTGGCGGAAGAGGTGCACTATCGTGCCGGCGGGCTCGCTTTCACCGTGCCGGTGCTCGTCGGCTCGGCCATGCTGCATGAGGGTGCGGTCATCAGTTCGGTGTATGAGCGGACACAGGGCCTGGTGCGGCCGATGCTGGAGCGTTACGGCATGCAGCCGGGCGATGTCATCATCATTGCCTCCAATTCCGGCGTCAACGCCGCGCCGATCGAGGCCGCCGACTATGCGCGCGAAATCGGCGCAAAGGTGATCGCCATCACCTCGATCGCCTATTCCTCAGCGATCGCCAATGGCCGCCGGCGGCTCGCCGACGTGGCCGATGTGGTGCTCGATAACGGGCTGCCGCCGGGTGATGCCGTTGTCAATCTCGAAGGCACGGGGCTTCGGGTCGGGCCGGTCTCGACGGCGGTCGGGGTGACGGTCATCAACGCGATCTTCGCCGAAGTCGCCTCGGAGCTTTCGAAATCCGGCGATGCACCGGTCTATCTCAGCGCCAACATGCCGGGTGCTGCCGAGATCAACCAGAAGCTCGTGCGGAAATACCGGCCGCGCAACCCGCATCTCTGATGATGGGAGCGAAGCGGTGTCGCAATCACAGTTCCGTATGTCACGACATGCTCCTGACGCGATCAAGCGGCAAGAATGGAGCTGACCATCCGAGCCGTCCGCGGTGCCAGCGTCAAACCGATATGCCCGTGTCCAAAAGCAAACACCACGTCCCTTCCTCCTCTTGAAGGCCGGATGACCGGAACGGAATCGGGCATGGAAGGGCGGAAGCCCATCCAACTGCGGCTTGGTTCGCCAAGCGTCGGGAAAATCCTGCGAGCGTTTGCCAACAACACTTCGAGGCGCCTTGGGTTCGAAGGCGCGGTGATGCCTCCGAGTTCCACAGTGCCGGCCACCCGCAGGCGGCCGCGCATCGGGGAAAAATAAAATCCATGATGCGTCGGGCATACCGGTCGTTCCACCGGCAATGTTTCCATATCGAATTCGAGATGATAACCCCGCTCGGTATCCAGGGGGACCCGCTCTCCGAGCTGCAGAGCCAGACCGCGGGAATGGGCGCCGGCAGCGATCACCGCCGCTCGGGCATGGATGCTGTGGGCCGAAGCCATCATCCTCACTCCGCTCCGCTCACGCGAAATAGTCGTCACCGAGTCTCGAACGAACTCGACGCCCGCTCGTTTGGCGGCGGCTTCCATCACGCTCATGACCTGGCCGGGATCGGTGAAGTTTATCGCTTTCGGAAAGAAAAGCCCTCCGCCATGGACCTGCGGCAGCCGAGGCTCCAGGCTTTGCACCTGGTCGGGTGTGAGAAGCTGCTGCGCTATCCCATAGGTTCGGCGAAGCTCGACATCCGAAGCGGCTGCCTTGAAGGCCTCGGGCGTCTGGTAGAGATAGAGGCATCCCTTCGCGCTCAAAAGATCGGATGCGCCGATCTCTGCCGCGAGTTCGAGCCATTCCGATGAAGCGTCGGACAGAAGGTCGGCGATGCGGCTCGTATTGTCTCTGTATCTGTGCGGGAGAGATTCGTAGGCAAAACGCATCAGCCAAGGAAACAGCGTGGGCAATGCCGTTTTGCGGATGGACAGCGGGCTGTCGGAATTGAGAAGCAGCGAAGCCAGGTTTTTGAGGACGGCGGGCGTACCGACGGGAATGATTGCATAGTCGGCGATCGTTCCAGCATTGCCGTAAGATGCTCCCGAACCGGGTTTGTTAGGTTCGATCACTACGACATCGCGACCGTCTGCACGTAGCCGCAGCGCGGTTGCCACGCCGATCACACCGCCGCCGATGACGGCGATATCTGTCGTTAGTTTGTCCATGAAATTATGTATCTACCTCGGCGCCTTGTGATGCCGCGATCCGTTATGTGAATTCGCCAACCCGGCGGCGCCATGCGCCGCCGGGCCGGTTCGGTTCAATCGAGGACTAAGGCGCGTCGCGATCTTTCAGATTCGCTCCTTGCGCTTTAGCTCTTTATTTCTACGCATGTCGTTGCCGCAAAACCGCTGCACACTTTTGCGCGACATGCTTTAGCCTGGCGAAGCGTAGCGCGCGACATAAGCCGCCGTGCGTGCTTCGGTTGGACGGTCAAGGACATCTCCGGCGGTTCCCTGCTCGATGATAAGACCACCGTCGATGAACACGACCCAGTCGGACACTTCCTTCGCGAAGGGCAGCTCATGCGTGACCAGGATCATCGTCATGCCGTCGGCCGCAAGTTCCCGCATGACGCGTAGCACTTCCCCGGTCGATTCAGGATCGAGCGCCGATGTCGGCTCGTCGAACAGCAACACCGTTGGTTCTAGCGCCAGGGCGCGTGCGATCGCCACACGCTGCTGCTCGCCGCCCGACATCTGTTCCGGATAAGCCATCGCCCGTTTGGCGAGGCCTACTCTCGTCAGAAGTTCCACGGCCCGTTCCACAGCCTCTCTCTCGCCGATCCCGGCTGCATGCATCTGAGCGAGAACGACGTTCTCCACGGCCGTCAGATGCGGGAACAGATTGAAGCGCTGAAACACCATGCCGACACGTTGCCGAAGCTTTGCAAGGTTGCGGCAGGTCACCTCGCCATTGGCGAAGATCGTCTCATCGCCGACGGTGATCGTTCCCTGACCGGGACGTTCAAGCAAATTGACGCAGCGCATGAGGGTGGTCTTTCCTCCGCCGCTCTGGCCAATGATGCTCACGATCTTGCCAGCGGGAACCTCGAGATCGACGCGGTCAAGCACCAGGCGCCCATCGAAAGACTTGCGCAATCCGCTGATTTTGACGGCCGGGCGTCCGACCGGCTGCCGTGACACGAAAGGAGTTTTGGCAGGGATGGTCGTCATGGGCAGATCTTCCCCTCGGCGAGGTAGGTCCTCGCTAATTTCAGCCGGCGCCTTCTGGCCAAGGACAATGGCACGCCCGCATGGATCTTGCGCTCCAGCAGAAGCAGACATTGTGACACCGGGTAGCAGATAGCGAAATAGGCCGTAGAGATCACGAGATACACTTCAAGCCCTCGGAATGTTTCCGAGGCTATCAACTGTGCCTGTGTCATCAGTTCGGCGGCGGAGATCGTGACAAGCAGCGAGGTCGACTTGATCAGGTCGACGAACATTGTGTTCGTACCGGGAAGCGCGAGCCGCACTGCCTGCGGCAGGACGACATGGGTGAACGTTTTGCCGCGCCCTAGCCCGAGAGCTTGAGACGCCTCTTGCTGTCCTTGGTGTACGCCGGCGATAGCGGCCCGAAAGATCTCGGACAGGTAAGCGGCGTAGAAGAGCACCAAGCTCAACACTCCAGCCTCGAAAACCTCCAGCCTGATGCCTACGGAAGGCAGGCCGAAGTATGTGAGGAATATGATCGCCAGAAGCGGTACGTTTTTAAAGAGCTCGGTATAGAACGCTGCAGGGACGCGGACGAGCCGCAGCCGGTTGAGCCTCATCAACGCAAGTGCAAGACCAAGAATCGTCGCGCCAATGAAGCTGGCCACGGTGTAGCCGAGGGTCCTGAGCAGACCCCCGGCAATGCTTCCGACGTAGTCATTCCAGGGAACCTGGAAAACATCGGTGAAGGATGACAGCGCCGTCATGCCCCGATCTCACTTCGCGATGGAAGGCGGGTTCCAGTCGGCGGGACGGTCAACGCCGCGCCGCTGTGCCGCCATCTCGGGCGATGGAACCAGGAACTGCTTGGGATCGCCGCCCCATTTCGTGATCAAAGCCGCAAGGGATCCATCCTTGTACATGCCGTCGATCTGATCGGATACAGCCTTGGCCAGCTTCGGCGACTGCTTGGGAAGGTAGAATCCGGTCATGTAGGCTTGAAAATATTTGTAATCGGGGTGTGCGGCCACCTGTTCGTTTGTCGGCGGCTTCAGATATTCGATGCGGACCTTCATGTCGGGGCGCTGCTGCTGTTGATAGGTGATCAGCAGCGGATCAAGAAAGCCAACGTCCAGACGTCCGGAAGAAATATCCTGGAACACACCTTCGGCGTTCGGGAACGTATGTGGTGATGCGTTAGGGACCTGCGCGATCGATTTCGCCCAGACATACCCCGTCACAGTGCCGAGATTTTTGCCTTCCAGACTCGCAACATCCGGAAAGCTCGCCGTGCCGCTCACCGCCATGGCCGGCGGCGAATAGTACGGAGGGTCCGTGAACAGGCCGACCTTCTGGCGAGCGTCGGACCATGCAATTCCGCCAATGGTTATATCAGCCCGCTGCGTCTGGACGGAAGCCAGCATGCCTGGAAAGTCGGTGACGTTGATTTCCATTTTGAGGCCGAGCTTATCGGCCACGGCTGTCAGGATGTCGCTGTCGAGACCGACCAGCTTTCCATCCTTGACCGCCGTATAGGGCATGTAAGGCTGCACTGCAACGACGAGTGTGCCCGGCTTCATCAGCTCCAGATCGTCGGCGTTTGCAGTGGATGGCACCGCCGTCGCGAATAGCCCCAAACCCAAGACCGCCAAGGCAATAATCCCGTTTGCCTGCGATTTTTTCGTCAATTCAGCATGTTTCATTGGAACCCCTCTTTGTGGTTATATATTGCTGATATATTAAGAATATGCAGACATGATATGGAGTCAAGCAGATTCGTTGAGCGGCTTTTTTCTAGGCGGAAAAGCGTCTAGCTATGCGGAAACGGGCAGAGAGAGGAAAACGCTGAATATGTCGGCATTCGAAGTGGATTACGAAGCGGCGGAATCGACACTGGCGGAACGGACGTACATTCGGCTGCGCGACGACATCATTACGACGCTGCTTCCTCCGGGCACGCTTCTGCGCGAAGCCGAAATCATGAAACGCATGGACGTCGGGCGCACGCCGGTCCGGGAGGCGATTCAGCGTCTGCAATATGATGGTTTCGTTGTCGTCAGCGCGCGGCGCGGCACATTTGTGAGCAAGATCGATATCAATGATCTTACTGCGGTTTATGAGGCGCGAGCACGGATCGAGTCCTGGGCGACCCGACTAGCTGCGGAAAGGCTGCGCGAGTTCGAGCGGCAAGAAGCGCGGCAACTGATCGATGAGCTCAAGCAAACAACCGGTCCGATGGCGTTGGAGGACATACTTGCTCTCGATCGCCGGGTTCACCGCTTCATTTACAAAGTGGCGAAAAACCCTTTCCTGTCCGATACGCTGGATCACTACCACAATCTGTCGCTGAGAATCCTGTACGTCGCCATGAAACGGTTTCCAAGTTTGGTGCCGCGCCTTGAGGACGTCTTGCATGATCAGGTCCTCATGCTTGAGGCGGTGTGCAGAGGTGACGCAGATGAGGCCGAAAAGATCGCGATGGCTCATGTCATGAGCTTTGAGAGCGAGGTCCGGAAGGTAATCTGAATTCGGATCTGGGGATTGGATGCAGCTTCAGCTGAACGAAGATATTTCCGGCAGAATGGGCCGTCTGAAACGATCTCGTGCTGCGAGTGGACTCGGCATCGACACCTGCCTGAATTCCACATCTCAGTGAGAGGCCGGCGTGAGCCGGCCTCTTGAATAGGCTGAAACCAGGATCAGTCCTTGGCGCGTTCGACGTAGGAATTGTCTTCCGTGGCGATGACGACGCGGGTGCCGGCATTGATGTGCGGGGGCACCAGAGTGCGGACGCCGTTCGACAGCATGGCCGGCTTGTAGGAGGACGATGCCGTCTGGCCCTTGACGACCGGTTCCGTCTCCATGATTTCGAGCGTGACGTGGCGCGGCATCTGGATCGCCAGCGCAATGCCTTCATGCATTGACAGAACGCAGGTCATGCCTTCCTGCAGATAAGCTTTGTCGTCCCCCATCGTGTCGACATCGACGACGACCTGATCGTAGTTTCCAGGGTTCATGAAGTGAAAGCCTTCGCCGTCCTCGTAGAGGAATTGATGGTTCACGTCCTCGACGAAGGCGCGCTCGACCTGTTCGGTGGTGCGCCAACGCTCGGAAACCTTCACGCCGTCGACGATGCGGCGCATGTCGACCTGGGTGACCGGTGTGCCCTTGCCCGGATGAAAGTTCTGGGCGGTGAGAACGACGTAAAGCTTGCCGTCGACATCGAGAACGTTGCCCTTGCGGACCGAAGAGGCGATGACCTTGACCATAAGACTTCCTTGTAACTCGGCTTTCGGCGTCGTAGATGACTGCCGAGACGCTCCGAAGACGCAAATGTTTTTCTTTGGGGCGCAACTAACCTAAAATCCGGGAAATAGCCACCCCCTATACCGGCTTCTCCGGCGAAGAAAGCTTGGAATGAACTCTTCGGCGAAAGCGTCCCCCTGGTGGACCCCGTCCGTGCATGCCGACCGCCGTCCGTTCCTGATCGGGCGCAATGCGATCCAGGCGGCGTTGCGCGGGTTTTTCGCGCGCGAGGATTTCGTCGAGGTGGATACGGCTGTGCTGCAGGTCTCGCCCGGCAACGAGGCACATCTGCATGCCTTCGCCACGGAAGCACTGACGACGGATGGGCAAAAGGCGCCATTCTACCTGCACACCTCGCCGGAATTCGCCTGCAAGAAACTGGTTGCGGCGGGCGAGGAACGCATCTCGTGTTTTGCCCATGTCTATCGCAACCGCGAGCGCGGGCCGCTGCACCATCCCGAATTCACCATGCTCGAATGGTATCGGGCCGGCGAAAGCTACGAGAGCCTGATGATGGATTGCGTGCGGATCCTGGCGCTTGCAGCCGAAACGGTGAAGACCGCGAAGCTTGCCTTTGGCGGCGCCGAGAGCGATCCCTTTGCCGGGCCGGAGCGGATCGGCGTTGCCGAAGCGTTTGAGCGTCATGCCGGCATCGATCTTCTCGCCTCGGTCGCCGCCGACGGTTCGACCGATCGCGACCATCTGGCGGCCGAGCTCAGGCGCGTCGGCATGCGTGTTGCCGATGACGACGGCTGGGCCGATCTCTTCAGCCGGGTGCTGGTCGAAAAGATCGAGCCGCGTCTCGGCTTTGGCCGCATCACCATCCTCGACGAATATCCGATCTCGGAGGCGGCACTTGCGCGTCCCTCGATACGCGACCCCAGGGTTGCCGAGCGTTTCGAGCTCTATGCCTGCGGCGTCGAACTGGCGAACGGCTTCGGCGAACTAACCAACGCTGCCGAACAGCGGCGACGGTTCGAGATCGAGATGACCGAGAAGGCACGGATCTACGGCGAGACCTATCCGATCGACGAGGATTTCCTTGCCGCACTGGCGCTGATGCCTGAGGCAAGCGGCATCGCGCTCGGCTTCGACCGGCTGGTGATGCTGGCAACGGGAGCATCACGCATCGACCAGGTGCTCTGGGCGCCGGTTGCGGAGTACGGAAGATGAATGTCGTCAAACCGATCAAGAGCGTCGATGATCTTGTAAAGGCAGGTCTGGTCGCGCCTGCCGATCGCGCAAGTCTCGAGGAGGTTGCCGCGCGTTACGCGATTGCGCTGACGCCAGCGATCAGCAAGCTCATCGACCGCACCGATCCCGATGATCCGATCGCTCGGCAATTCGTGCCTGATGCAGCCGAACTCACTGTCGCTCGCGAAGAACGCGCCGATCCGATCGGCGATCATGCCCACAGCCCCGTCGAAGGCATCGTTCACCGCTATCCCGATCGTGTGTTGCTCAAGGCCGTGCATGTCTGCCCGGTCTATTGCCGCTTCTGCTTCCGGCGCGAAATGGTCGGGCCGCAGGGCCTCGGCACGCTCGATGCGGCAGCGATGCAGGCCGCTTTCGATTATATCCGCGGTCACGAGGAGATCTGGGAAGTCATCCTCACCGGCGGCGATCCGCTGGTGCTTTCTCCGCGCCGGCTCCACGAGATCATGGAGACGCTTGCCGGGATCGCGCATGTGAAGATCGTGCGTTTCCACACCCGCGTTCCGGTCGTCGATCCCGAAAAGATCGATGCGGCGCTGATCGACGCGCTGAGGGCAAGCGGCAAGACGGTTTATGTGGCGCTGCACGCCAATCATGTGAGAGAACTGACGCCGGAAGCGCGGGCCGCCTGCGCCCGCCTCGCCGATGCCGGCATCGCCATGGTCAGCCAGTCGGTGCTGCTCAAGGGTGTCAACGACGATCCCGCCGTGCTTGCGGAGTTGATGAAGGCTTTCGTCGAAATCCGCGTCAAACCCTATTACCTGCATCATCCAGATCTGGCGCCCGGCACCGGCCATTTCAGAGTGACGATCGAAGAGGGGCAGGAGATCGTCGCGGCGCTGCGCGGGCGGATTTCCGGTCTCTGCCAGCCGGCCTACATCCTCGATATCCCAGGCGGTCACGGCAAGGCCGTCGTCAGTGGGAGCGCGATCCGGGCGACCGGCGACGGATGTTATTCCGTCACCGATTATCGCGGTGGCGAGCATTCCTATCCGCCCGCCGATTGAGACAAAAAGGCGGCGTTTTGCGTGTCATTTCTGTACTCGCCACGCCAGACGCTAGAGTGTGTCGCAGCGTCGAAATTATCATAAGTCACTGATATAAAATGGTTGTTTACGACAGTGCGGAAAGGATCGCTAAAATCCTAACTATGAGCCTTAGTCATATTTAACTCAATTAATTAGCGGAATGTTCTGTTTTCCGCACTAAAAGAACGCTCATGACAAGGCGATGAACGCCGGTTCGGGATCATGAGAATCTTGGAGTGATGGGATGAATAAGGCAATCCGCGACCTCGTAGCCAAATTCGGCAAGCTTCCTGGGTCGATCGACCAGGTCGCCGACGACGCCGATCTTTATGCGGCAGGTTTGACGTCCTTTGCTTCTGTGCAGTTGATGCTTGGCCTCGAAGAGGCTTTCGACATCGAATTTCCCGACAATCTCCTGAACCGCAAATCCTTCGCGAGCATCTCGGCCATCGCCAGGACCGTCGATCTCATCCGGGACAGCCGGAAGGTCGCGTGATGAATTTCCCCGTCAAGATCATGCAGGACGGTCTTGTCGCAAGGGTGGCCCGCGTCGCCGAAATCGCTGCGAAGCACGCGGATGCCGTTGATGCTGAAGCCCGTTTCCCCCGGGAAGCCGTGGATGCGATGAAGGCCGAAAGGCTGCTCGGCATCCAGGTGCCGCGCCATCTCGGCGGCGAATCCGCCTCGATCACCGAGATCGCCGAATTGTGCTCGCTGCTCGGCCAGGTTTGCGCCGCGAGCGCCATGGTCTTCGCCATGCACCACATCAAGCTGTCGAGCCTCGTTGAACACGGCGGCGACAGCGAATGGCATCGCGGTTTCATGCGCCGCATCGCCGCTGAGCAGCTGCTGATCGCATCCGCCACCACCGAAGGCGGTATCGGCGGAAACCTGCGCAACAGCATCTGTGCGGTCGAGGTCGATGGCGACACGTGCCGTCTCGAAAAGGATGCGACCGTCATTTCCTATGGCTCGCATGCCGACGCCATTCTCATCACCTCGCGTGCCCACGCGCAGGCGGCTTCCTCCGATCAGGTGCTGACGGCCTTCCTCAAGGACCAGTACACGCTCGAGAAAACGCATGTCTGGAATACGCTCGGCATGCGCGGAACCTGCTCCGACGGCTTCCTGTTCAAGGGCGAAGCGCCGGCCCATCAGATCCTGCCGAAGCCTTTCGCGGAGATCGCGGCACAATCCATGCTTGCCTCCTCGCACCTCTTGTGGAGCGGCGTCTGGTACGGCATCGCCGTCGATGCCGTTGTGCGCGCCCAGGCTTTCGTGCGTGCCGCTGCCCGAAAGGCGCCGGATGCCCAGCCGCCGGGCGCGCTGCGCCTTGCCGAGGTTTCGAACCTGCTCCAGATGGTGAAATCCAACGTGGTTGCCGGCCTCAAGGCCTATGAAGATGCCAAGGCCGATGCCGACAGGCTATCTTCGATGGGATTTGCGGTGGCGATGAACAACGTCAAGATCGCCTCGTCCGAGACGATCCTGGAGATCGTCAACCATGCCATGCTGATCTGCGGCATCATGGGCTACAAGAACGGCACGCCCTTCAGCCTCGGACGCCATCTGCGCGACGCGCATTCCGCACAGCTCATGATCTCGAATGACCGCATCCTCGGCAACACGTCGAGCATGCTTCTTGTCCATAAGCAGGACACTAGCCTACTGGGGTGACAGTCATGGATATGCAGACCTCGTTTCTGGACCGGCTTTTCGAATCCGGTCTGCTGATCGATACCGGCATCGACGGGCTTTACGGCCGTAGTGGCCAGTTCGAAGACGTGATCGCTGCCTTCGAGCGCCTGATCGACACGTTCGGCGGCGCCGATGGTGCCGAAGCCATGCGCTTTCCGCCCGGCATGAACCGCGCCTTCTTCGAAAAGAGCGGCTACATGAAGAGCTTTCCGCAGCTCGCCGGCACGGTGCACAGCTTCTGCGGCAGCGAACTCGATCATGTCAGCCTGCTGCAATGCATGGAAGTCGGCGAGGACTGGACCAAGGGGCAGGAGGCGACCGACATCGTGCTGACGCCGGCTGCCTGCTATCCGCTCTATCCGACGATCGCCAAACGCGGCAACCTGCCGAAGTCGGGCGGCCTCTTCGACCTGCAATCCTATTGCTTCCGCCATGAGCCGTCGAAAGACCCGGCCCGCCAGCAGCTGTTCCGCATGCGTGAATATGTCTGCATGGGTACCGAGCTGCACGTCACCGATTTCCGCCAGCGCTGGATGGATCGTGGCGTCGAGATGATGAAGGCCGTCGGTCTCGACGTGACGATCGACGTCGCCAATGATCCGTTCTTCGGCCGCGCCGGCAAGATGCTCGCCAATAATCAGCGCGACCAGAACCTGAAGTTCGAGCTGCTGATCCCGATTACCTCGGCTGCCAATCCGACCGCCTGCATGAGCTTCAACTACCATCAGGATGCCTTCGGCACGAAATGGGGTCTCAATCTCGAAGACGGCAGTGTCGCGCACACCGCCTGCGTCGGCTTCGGACTGGAGCGCATCGCCCTTGCCCTCTTCCATCATCACGGGCTCGATGTGAAGCAATGGCCGGCCAGCGTACGGAAAGCGTTGTGGGGCTGAGCAAATCGATGACATCGGTATTTTCGGGAATCGACCCGAAAACCTACCGGGCGCATGCGCTGCATTCCGGCGAGCGCGCCTGGCCGGAAACCAATTGCTATGTCGATCTCTGGATCGAAGTGCTGGCGACATCAGGCGTTGCACCAGAGGCGATGCTGGGTTTTACCCTGACGCAGGATTTCGAGGGCGACCAGTTCACCTTCTTCAAGGTGCCGCTCGAGGATCTCGAAGCGCTCTACGGCATTCGTGCGACTGAGCTTGCCATCTACGACCGTGTCGAACGCCATGCCGAGGTTCAGATCGCGCGGGGCCGTCTCTGCCTGATCGAAATGGATTCCTTTTACATGCCGGATACGCGCGGCACCGCCTACCGGCAGGAGCATGGCAAGACGACGGTTGCGATCAACCGGCTGGATGTTGCGGCAAAGCGCGTCGATTATTTCCACAATGCCGGTTATTTCCGTCTCGAAGGCGAGGATTTCGACGGTCTGTTCCAGCTGCAGCTGACTGAAAACGACCCGCCGTTCCTGCCCTACACGGAATTTGCCCGATTCCCGGAAAGACCGGCTGATGAAGAGCATCTGCGATCGACCGCGCGGCGGCTGGCCGGCTTTCACTTCATCAGGCGTCCCCGCGAAAACCCGATCCGCGCCTTTGCAAGCATCTTTCCGCAACAGGTCGAGGCGGTGGCGGAACGGCCGTTCGGCTTCTTCCATAAATACGCCTTCAACACGCTTCGCCAGGTCGGCGCCAATTTCGAGCTGGCGGCCGATCATCTCACCTGGCTCTCCCCTAGTGAATTTGCGGCTGCCGCCGAGCATGCCAGGCGCATTTCGGAAGTGGCGAAATCGGTGCAGTTCCAGCTTGCCCGCGCTGTCACCCGCAAGAAGTTCGAGCCGTTGCAGGCGGCACTTGATCCGGCCGCCGATGCATGGGATTTCATGATGGCGTCGCTTGCGGGGCGAATCTGAGGCCGGAGATCTGACCATGCGGGGGCGTTTGGCGAGCATCGGTGCCGAGGAAAGTCTACTTTCCGAAGGCTGGAACCTGATCCTGACGGAGCCGGGCGCCTGCGCCGTGCCGCACGACATCCCGCTCTCGGCGCAGTTGATTCCAGCACCGGTTCCCGGCACCGTCGCCGCCGCGCTTGAAAAAGCCGGGCTCTTCGACCGGGAAAATCCCGAGCCGCTGAACACACGGGATGCCTGGTATCTCTGCCGGCTTTTCGATGCCGAGCCCGGCGACGCGATCCTGCGTTTCGAAGGACTGGCGACGCTCTGCCATGTCTTCCTGAACGGCCAGGAAATCCTGTTTTCCGAGAGCATGTTCACGGCGCGTGAGATTCCGGTGACGCTTTCGGGCGGCGATGAACTGGCTTTGTGCTTCCGGGCGCTCGGTCCCCGCCTGTCGGAGCCGGGGCCCCGTGCGCGCTGGCGGCCGCAGATGATCACGCCGGCGGGCTTGAAGAATTTCCGCACGACGCTGCTCGGTCATATGCCGGGCTGGTGCCCCGATATCCATGCCGTCGGGCCATGGCGGCCGATTTCGATGGTGCGGCGCAATCCCGTCTCGATCGACAATGTCTCCATCCGCGCCGTATTCGAGGAGAGTGGTGTCGGCCGTCTCAGCGTGTCCCTGCATAGCAATGCCGAGAATCCCTTAATGTTGCTGCGCTGCGGCGGGATGGAGCAGCCCTTCGAGAAGGTCGGCGACAGTCATTACTCGGCTATCCTCAAGCTTTCCGATATCGAGCCCTGGTGGCCGCATACGCATGGCGCTGCGCGTCTCTATGAGCTGACGCTGGTTTCCGACGGGGTGGAATATCCGCTCGGCAGGACCGGCTTCCGGCGCATCGACGTCGACCGCGGTGCAGATGGCGATGACTTCGCGCTCCTCGTCAACGGCGAACGCATCTTCTGCCGTGGCGCCGTGTGGACGACGGCCGATATCGCGCGATTACCGGGCGGGCGGGCGGATTATGAGCCGTTCCTGCGGCTTGCCGCCGGAGCCGGCATGAACATGATCCGCATCGGCGGCACCATGGCCTACGAAACGCCTGATTTCTTCGCGCTCTGCGACGAGCTCGGTCTGCTCGTCTGGCAGGATTTCATGTTCGCCAATTTCGATTATCCGCGCAACGACAAGGCTTTTCTCGGTCACGTGCATGCGGAGGTCGAGGAATTTCTGCACGGCGTGCAGGCGTCGCCTTCGCTGGCCGTGCTCTGCGGCGGCAGCGAAATCCACCAGCAGGCGGCAATGCTCGGTCTGCCGGCGGAATTCTGGAGCGGACCGGTCACCGATGAAATCATCCCGGCGGTCGTCGCGCGCATGCGCCCCGATGTGCCCTATGTCCCGAACTCGCCCTATGGCGGAGCGATGCCCTTTTCGCCGAATGCCGGTATCGCCCATTATTACGGCGTCGGCGCCTATATGCGGCCGATTGCCGATGCGCGCCGCGCCGATGTGCGTTTTGCCTCCGAAAGCCTCGCCTTCGCGCATGTGCCGCAGCAGAGGACGCTGCAACGTCATCTCGACGTGCCCGCCGTCCACAGCCCGCTATGGAAGGCTCGCGTGCCCCGCGACCGCAGCGCATCGTGGGATTTCGAGGATGTCCGCGACTTTTACTTGCTGCTTATCTACGGTTTCGATCCGGCCCAGCTGCGCCGCGAAGATCCGGAACGCTATCTCGATCTCTCCCGCGCCGTCACCGGCGAGGTGATCGAAGAGACTTTTGCCGAATGGCGGCGCAAAGGCTCGGCCTGCAATGGCGCGCTTGTCTGGACGCTGCAGGACCTGCTGCCCGGCCCCGGCTGGGGGGTGATCGATTCCACCGGAGAGCCGAAGCCCGTCTGGTATGCGATGCGCCGTGCCTTCCGGCCGGTTCAGGCAATCTTCACCGACGAGGGAACGAACGGTCTCGACGTGCATGTCGTCAACGAGACGGATGCCGCGCTCGACGTCGAGCTCGAGGTCGTCTGCCTGCGCGACGGAAAACAGCAGGTCGTCAGCGGCAGCAGGGCCTTCAAGCTGGCGGCAAGGGACACGGAGCGCCTTGCCTGCACCGCGCTGTTCGGCGCCTTCTTCGATACGACCTATGCCTTCCGTTTCGGGCCGCCGGCGCATGATGCAAGCGTCGCACGCCTGCGCTCGCTGGTAGACGGCGCCATTCTCGCCGAGAGCTTCCACTTCCCCTGCGGACGGGGGAGGGCGCTGCATGACGCAGGGATCGAAGCATCATTCGGCAGAGACGACGACTGGTTCGTCGATCTCAGGACCGACCGGCTGGCGCAATCGGTGCATATCGACGTCGAGGGCTATCGGGCCGACGACGACTGGTTCCACCTTGCCCCCGGCGCGATGCGGCGGGTGAAGCTCCACCCGCTGTCCGGCGCGGAAAGCGATACTCCGCCTGCGGGAGAGATCAGAAGTCTAGGCAGTTCGCATCGCGTCGCAATCGAGGGCTGATGCCCCTGCGAAGAATGATGCCGATCCATTGGGAAAGACCGTGATTTGAGAACGATATACCGCCTTCTGCGCGCCCATGTCCTGCAGCGGCTGATCCCGCGGTCGCGTGTTGCCTTCAACCCACGCAGGCCGGTGGAAGTCGTCGGTTATCTCTCGATGGCGGTCGGTGTCGGCGAATCGGCAAGGCTCTGCGCTGACGCATTGTCTGAGGCGGGGCTGGCGATTTCACTCTCCGACGTCAGCACGCATCCTGACGAGAATTCATTCGCCGGATGGACGCCGTCGCATCTTTCCACCGAACCGGCGGGAAGCCGGATCTGGCATCTTAATCCGCCGATGCTGCCGCGCGCCATCCTGAAGAAGGGCGTTGCGAATTTCAGCCGCGCTTTCAACATCGGCTATTTCGCCTGGGAGCTCGAAGTCGTGCCGGCGGAGTGGCGCAATGCGATGCATTACATGAATGCCGTCTTCGTGCCGTCGGAATTCACCAGGCGGGCGATTGCGCCTCTCACCACGGCGCCCGTCATCGTCGTTCCGCATCCCGTCACCGAGAAGCCGGCGACCGAAGGCATGCGCCAGAAATTCGGCATCGAGGAAGACGCCTTTCTCGTCAGCTTCATCTTCAGCGCCGGCTCCTCGATCAACCGGAAGAATCCGCAGGCCGTCATCGAGGCCTTCCGGATATTCGCCGCCGAATGCCCCAGCGCCTTCCTCTTGATGAAGGCCAGCGGCGATATCGGCAAGGACGAAGGCCTGCGCGAACTGGTCGCTTCGGTTAAGGGCGACAACCGGATCAGGATCGTCACCGACAGGTTATCGAACTCCGATATCAACGGCCTCATCCGCTGTTCCGACGCCTATCTTTCGCTGCATCGTTCCGAAGGTTTCGGGCTGACGGTTGCCGAGGCGATCATGCAGCATACGCCCATCATTTCCACGGCCTGGTCGGGAACAGTAGATTTCTGCGATCCCGACAATAGCTGGCTGGTTGGCTCTCCCCTTATTCCTGTGGTCGATACCCATCCCGAATTTGCCGGGCTCGAGGGTGCAGTCTGGGCCGACCCCTCACCCGAGGCGGCGGCCGGGTACTTGAGGGAAATTTTCCGCGCGCCCGAGCGTGCACGAGAGAAGGCCGGGAAGGCGCGGGAGTTCCTGCTGCGCTACCTTGCGGAAAACAGCTACGAGAAGGCGCTTCAGACATTGACGGCGATGCAGGCCAGCTAAGCTGAGGTCGTCACTCCGCTTTATTTTAACATTTTCGCATTAGAGATGGCGGGTATGCGGCGGTAGGCCGATCCTGACGGATGGACAGATGTCGAAGGGTATTATCGCAAACTCGGTGATGAACGCGGCGGCAGGCATGCTGCTGCTTCTGACGGGCTTCGTTTCCTCGATCATAACCGCGCGGTTGCTCGGGCCGGAGGCCAACGGCATCGTCGCCTTTTCGCTCTGGCTGGTGGTGACCGGCGCCTCGATTGCCGAGCTCGGCTCCAGCATCACACTGCTGAAGACGTTGCCGCAACTTTCGGCGGAGGGTTTCGATGCGCGCCGCCGGCGGGGTTTTGCCGCCATCCTCGTCAGCTTCATGATGTTCTCGACCGTCGTGCTGCTGGCGCTCTACGCGCTGTTCTTCCTGACGTCCGAAAAGATGCACTGGGCCGACACCGCGCCATCCGTCGCTCTGGTCACCGGCGTGCTGTTCTTCATCCAGGCGATCGGATCCTTCGTCAAATTCTACCTGATCGGCGAAAAGAAGCTTGGCGCTTTCTTTAAGCTGACGGTCGCCGTCTCGATCGTGCAGCTTGCCGGCGTTGCCGTCGGTGCCGTTTTCTATGGCGTCGAGGGTGTTCTCGTCGGTTATGCGCTCGGCCAGCTGGTCCTGTTTTTCGCCACGCTGCCGATCCTTCTTGCACGGCGCGACTGGTGCGGGGTCTCGCTGAAATATCTCGCCTCTTCCTCCGTCATCCTGTCGATCCAGTTCATCATCGATTCCATTTTCCTCAACCGGCTCGAGCTGCTCTTCCTGCAGCAGTTCTGGTCGGTGGAGATGGTCGGTTATTATGCCGTCGGCCTGTCGATCGCGAATATCGCGTTGCAATTGCCGATCCAGATGACCGGCAGCCTGCTGCCCTATTATTCCGAGCGGCGCCACAGCAGCGACGATTCGACATTGCCGGTCGAGGTCTTCGCCGCCGTCACCCGCAGCATGGCCTATATCGTGCTGCCGATGAGCCTCGGGCTTGCCGCGATCTCCAGCGAACTGGTGCTCGTGGTGTTCGGCGAAGCGTTCCGCCGCAGCGGAACGGTGGTGGCGCTGCTTGCGCTCGTCGCTCCCGCCTATACTTTCATGCAGATCCTCAGCCTCTACCTGCTGTCGATGGACAGGGCCCGCTCCCGCCTGAACATCAGTGTGATAGGTGGCCTACTGATGGTAGCGGGTTGTTTACTGATCGTACCTAGGCTTGCGGCCGAGGGTGCTGCACTTGTGCGCATCCTCGTATTCGTTGCGATGTCGGTGATGATGATCAGACAGACAGGATTCGGATCCCAGCTTTCGGGTCTTTACGCAAGCCTGACGAAGGTGACGCTCGCCTCCGTCCTCTGTGCTTGCGGAGCGATTTCCGTGCTGGAATTCGTCCAAGGTCCGGCCGGATTGGTCGGCGCGATCATCGCCGGCGCATTCGCCTATTTCGCGGCGCTCCGTGTGCTGCGCGCCGTGCCGGGCGAGGATGTCGAAGTCATGCGCTCCATTCTCGACAAGATGCCGTCCCTGCTGCGGCGACCGGTTGGCCACGCGATCAATTTCATCGCGCCGCGGCTTCCCGGCGATCCCGATCGCGCCAAAGTCGCGCCCGGCGAATTCTCGCTGGAACCGGCCGAGGGGGCGGGACGCAACGCTGCCCTGCCTGTCGTCTTCGACGGCACGATCGGGCTGTTCATGCCTGAGAATCCTCTCACGAAGAAACGTTCGGCCGCCGTGCTCTTCGTCAGCCCCTGGGGTTTCGAGGAGATGTGCAGCCGCAAATTCTTCCGCGTCGCGGCCGAGCATTTCTCGGATATCGGCGTGCCGAGCCTGCGCTTCGACTATCGCGGCACCGGTGACGCGCTCGATTTCGGGGTGCTGCCGGCAAGGCTGGAAACCTGGGAAAACTCGATCCGTGCGGCCGCTGACAAGCTGAAGTCGCTGAGCGGCTGCGACCGTATCATCCTCATCGCACAGGGCCTCGGCGCGACGCTTGCCCACCGCGTCGGTTCTTCGATCGAAGGCGTCGACAGCCTCGTCATGCTGGCGCCGGTGCTGAGCGGCAGGGCCTATCTGCGCGAACTCAACATGTGGTCCAAGATCATCGATGCCGATCTCGGCCTCGGCAAGGAGCATGTCCACACCGCGAAGGTGCAGATCGCCGGGCTCGTCATGCCCGAGGAAATCGCTGCCGAGCTCGGCAAGCTCAACATCACCTCGCCGCAGGGGCTCGCAGCCTCGCGCTATCTCATCCTCGAACGTCCTGCCAAGGCCGAGGATACCGGCTTTGCCGATGCGCTGAAGGCGCTTGGCGCCGATGTCGAGCAGAAGGCCTTCGAAGGCTATGACGAGCTCGCCACCAATCCGCTGTTTGCCAAGACGCCGATGGCTGTCGTCGCGCTGCTGACGACGTGGCTGGAGGCAACAACGACAGAGACATCCGCCGCCCATTCGCCGGCGGTGATCGACAACCCGCTGCTTGCCGGCGATGATTTTGCGGAAACGCCTGTCCGTTTCGGAAGCCATAATCATCTGGTCGGCGTCGTCAGCCGGCCGCTCGGCGAGATCAAGGGCAATGCCGTGCTCTTTCTGTCGACGGCCTATGACCGGCATGCCGGCTGGGGACGGACGACGGTCGACATGGCGCGCGAGCTCGCCCGCCAAGGCGTCGTGTCGCTGCGTTTCGATTCCGCCAATGTCGGCGACAGCCCGCCGCGGCCGGATGCACCGGAACAGGTACTTTATTCCGATACGCAGACCGGAGATGCGGTCGCCGCGCTCGATCTGCTCGAAGGCGTCTTCGCCGGCCCGGTCATGGTCGCCGGCCGATGCAGCGGCGGCTATGTCGCCTTCCGCGCCGGCGTCGCCGACGAGCGCTTGAAGGCTGTCGTGTCGATCAATCCCTTCGTCTATTACTGGGATCCTGACATGCCGGTGCGCAGGGAGCATGTCGTCTCCGTTCCCCGCAGCCTGGATGATTACAGCCAGCGCCTGGCGCGGCTCGACACGCTGAAGCGGCTGCTGCGCGGCCAGGTGGATGTCGTTGCGGCGCTGCAGAATATCGTCATCGCCGCCGGCCGCCGGCTGTCGCCGTGGATCGCGCCGGTGCTCGAGCTGCTTCCCGACCGGCGCAATATCGCCCGCGAGGTCCGGCACTCCTTCGCGCTGTTCGGCAAGCGCAAGGTCCCGCTGACGCTGATCTACAGCGAGGGCGATGTCGGGCTCGACCACGTCTATTTCCACTTCGGGCCGCGTGGCGCCAGGCTTTCCCGCTATCCGAACGTGCGCCTGCTGATGCTGCCGGATGCCGACCACAATCTGACGCCGCCGCAATCACGCAAATTTGTGCTCGACGAGATCATCCGTCTCGCCAGAGCATGACCGGGATTTCAGCTAAAGCGGTTCAGCTTTTAACGGAAGCGCAGGACCGCTCTAGCCTTTTGTATTTACGCAATTCCGGACGGAAAACCGCTTCGCACTTTTCCTGGAATTGCTCTGAAGCATGTCGCGCAAAAGTGTGCAGCGGTTTTGCGCCGAAGACATGCGGAAAGCAAAGATCTAAAGTCCGGCAAGCGAATCTGAAAGATCGCGACGCGCTTTAGGCGGGATCAGATGTTTTCCGCGGCGACGACATCAAGCGATCTGTAGAGATCGATATAGCGTTCGGCGACGATATCCCAGGAATAGCCGCGCGCGGCGTCGAGAAGCCCGGCCCGCACCACGTCCGGTTGGCGCGAAAGGTCTTCATAGGCCGTTTCGATCGCCGTGGCGGCGGTCTCAGGATTCGTGAAATCGGCAAGCATGAGAACGGGATGCCGGGCGGCAAGCGTCGCAAAGGCATCGTTGGCGTTCAGCACCGGCAGGAGGCCGGCGCTCATCGCCTCCAGCGCCACCAGGCCGAAACCTTCATATTCCGAGGCGGAGGCGAAAATCGAGGATTCTGCGATGATGCGCCGGATGGTGTCGTTGTCGGGCGACACATGCAGGGTGACGCGGCCGGAAAGATGACGGCGTTCAATTGCGCCTTCGACATCCGCCCGGTTCAGGTCGGATTCGGCGCCGACGATGTCGAGATGCCATTCCGGGTCGCGGGTCTTCAACGCGGCCATCGCATCGAGCAGATGGTCGATGCGCTTGTTCACGGAGAACCGGCCGATTGTGACGATGCGGCGCTTTGCCCGGCGTGATGCGGTGTCGGCGAACTTGCCGATATCGGCGCCGTTTTCGATCAGGAGACTGTCTGGCACGATCTCGGAAAACTGCTTGAGGTCGGAGGCGCTGCAGCAGATGACGCGGCGATAGGCCATCGCTGAAGCGCGGGTCAGCGTCCGGAACCAGATCTTCTTGATTGCCGCGTATTTCCGCGTGTGGAAGAAGCCGCCATGGGTGGTGACGATCATCGGTTTTCCGTGCAGCAGCCGGCCCCAGGCGAGCGCGTCGAAGAAGAAGTCGATGGCGTGGACATGGACGAGATCGGCATCGGCGAGATGGCGGAAAACCTGCGGTGCCAGCGGATAGCGGCTGGAGCCGGACCAGGGAATGCGCACCACCTCGATGCCGTCGATATCTTCGCGAAGCGGCAGCTTGTCTTCAGGCGCGGTGAAGAGCGAATCCAGCGTGACGACGCGCACGCGGTAACCGCGGCGCACGGTCTGGCGGGCGAGATTGGCGACCACGTCTTCCAAGCCGCCGCGATTGGGCAGGAATTGGCGCACGACATGGACGATCAGCGGAGCTGTTTCCAACTTCGGCTTCGCGCGCACCCTATCTGCCTCGACGATCGACATTTTCCACCTATCGCTGCACGTGCCGGCCCGCGCTGATGCGGGCCCGTGATAACAACGACCAGATATGCCCGGCGTTAAGGCGCGGTTTAGGCGACCGCTTGCGAGGGCCAATCTTCGCGAAAAGGGTTAACCGTGTCTGACGGGAATTTAGAGCGTTTCCGTTTTTCTCGAATCACGGAAACGCTCTATCTCTTTTGTTTTCACGCAATTCCCGGCAATAGCGTTTCACGCTTTGCCTGGCAAAACCGCTACGCACTTTTGCTGGAATTGCTCTAGAATGCCTTGAAGGTCAGCGTGGTCAGCGAGCGGACGATGCCGGGAATATTGGCGATGTTGTCGTTGATGAATTTGCCGATATCCTGGCCTTCCTCGATATAGACCTTCAGCAGCAGATCGTAGTCGCCGCTTGTGGAATAGAGCTCCGAGACCAGTTCAGTCTGGTAGATGGCGTCGGCGACATCATAGGTCTTGCCGGGTGCGCATTGGAGCTGGACGAAGATCGGCTTCATGGAGATTTCCTGCAAAGTTGTTTGGAGCGCATAATGGTCGAAAGCGCCATGCCGATGCAAGCCGTTCGTCACACAGCCAGGTTGGTGGTCGCTTCCGCGACGATCCAGTCACGAAAGGCGGCAAGCGGCGCATAATCGGCGCGCTCGGGCGGAAAGGCGAGATAATAGCGCTCGCGACTTTCCATTTCACGGTCGACAGCGGCGACGAGATCGCCGCGCCCGATCTCCTCCTGCATCAGGAATGTTGGCAGCAGGGCGACGCCGAGGCCGGCGATTGCCGCCTGCGCGGCGGTGGCGAACTGGTCGAAGAGCATGCCGTGGACGTTTTCGAAGGAAACGTCGTTGCTGGCGAACCACTGCTCCCAGGCGTCAGGGCGCGTCGTCAGATGCAGAAGCGGAACGGCAAGCAGATCCTCTGGCGCTTTGATCGCGTGTCGCTGCAGAAAATCAGGACTGCAGGCCGGCACCGTGCGCTCCGACATCAGGAAGGCGAGTTCGGCGCCCGGCCAGTGCGGATGGCCGAAATGGATGGCGGCGTCGATCGAATCGAGGCGGAAATCGAAGGGCGAAAGTCGGGTCACCAGATTGATGGTCACGCCGGCATTGGCGGCGAGAAAGCGCCCCAGGCGCGGCGCCAGCCAGCGCGTGCCGAAGGTCGGCAGGATGGCGAGATTGAGCGTGCCGCCATGCGGATTGGCGCGCAGGTTCAGCGAGGCGCTCGATATCCGCCGCAGCGCCTCGCGAATCTCGCGAGCATATCCGTCACCGGCAAGCGTCAGCCGCATGGTCTGGCGTTCGCGCAGGAAGAGCTCGACGCCAAGCTGCTCCTCCAGCGCACTTACCTGGCGGCTGACGGCGCTCTGCGTCAGATCGAGTTCGCGCGCCGCTGCGGTCACGCTGCCGGTGCGGGCAACCGCCTCGAAGGCGGCGAGATGCGAAATCGATGGCAGAAAACGTCTAGACGTGAGCATGGTCATTCCATTTCAGAATGGGCTATTTCCGAAATAGCGATATTTGCGGCTTTGTCGCGCGTGTAAAGAGGTTCTTCCTGCAAAAACGGAATGAGCCGGAGTTTCCCAATGCCGCAAGCCTTCGTTTCCCCAGACCGCATCCGATCGCTGTTCACCGAGGCGATGTCGCAGATGTACCGGGCGGAGGTGCCGCAATACGGCACGCTGATCGAACTGGTGGCGGATGTGAATGCCGGCTGCCTCGAAAACGATCCCGATCTGCGCGAACGTCTGGCCCAGGCCGGCGAGCTGGAGCGCATCGATGTCGAGCGCCACGGTGCCATCCGGCTCGGTACGGCTGACGAGCTCTTCACCATTCGCCGGCTGTTTGCGGTCATGGGCATGCAGCCGGTTGGCTACTACGATCTTTCGGTCGCCGGCGTGCCGGTTCATTCCACCAGCTTCCGGCCAATCGACGAGGCAGCGCTCAACGTCAATCCATTCCGCGTCTTCACCTCGCTGTTGCGATTGGAGCTGATCGAGGACGAGGGGTTGCGCGGCGAAGCCGAAGCCATTCTGGCGAAACGGCGGATCTACACGCCGCGTGCCGTCGCGCTGATCGAGCGCCACGAGCAGAACGGCGGCCTGACCGAGGCGGAAGCGACGGAATTCGTCGCCGAGGCGCTGGAAACCTTCCGCTGGCATGGCGAAGCGACAGTCAGCGCCGAAACCTATAAGCGGCTGCATGATGCGCATCGGCTGATCGCCGACGTCGTCAGCTTCAAGGGGCCGCACATCAACCATCTGACGCCGCGCACGCTCGATATCGACGCGGTCCAGGCCCGCATGCCGGAACGCGGCATCACGCCGAAGGCTGTCATCGAAGGGCCGCCGCGCCGTCATTGCGATATCCTGCTGCGACAGACGAGTTTCAAGGCGCTGGAGGAAGCGATCGCCTTTTCCGATGATGATGGTGCGGTTCAAGGGACGCATACCGCCCGCTTCGGGGAGATCGAACAGCGCGGCGTGGCGTTGACGGCGAAGGGCCGGGCGCTCTACGACCGGCTGCTCGCCTCGGTTCGCGGCGAGGTGCAGGTGGGC